>JAQWSU010000034.1 GCA_029243025.1 Pirellulaceae bacterium
AGTCAAAGTAGCCGCCTGCATTAGAATTTAACGTGGGGTCGTAGTACGCCGCCTTGTACCACTCATCTTCGCTGGGAAGAAACCAAGTCGCACCGGGGTTACGACTGATGCTGTTGTTCGTAATTCCCTCGTCCGTGATCGTGTAAGCACCGGTTTCCGTGTTGCCCGTCCCCTGCCCATTGTGAAGCCAGTTCGTGTAACGCAACGCGTCATAGAAACTAACGTACACCACCGGGTTCTCGCCACGGTTTGAATTGACCGTATAGCCAAAGCTACCGGACGATCCGTTTTGGCTGATGCCACCATTAGTCCCCGACATTTCTGAGTTGTAAAGGCTGTAGGTATCGGTGGCCGCCACAGCAGTCAGAAACGCCGCGTACTCGCTGTTGGTGACCTCGGTGGCACTGATCCGGTATTAATAATCGACCGCACCATAACCGGTGTCATCGTCGGCGTTATTGATATTGCCTACCGTCACCATCAGGCTCGCATCGGCTTGCTGACTGATGAGAAGCGTCAAGAAGCCGGCAGAGGTCAAAAGGACAAATCGAGAAAACAGCATCGGAAAACCTTTCGTAGGCGAGAAAACAAACGCCAATCAGGGGGTTGGGGCCGGGGAGAAAGATGAACTAAAAATAAATGTCGTCAATCGCGGCCATTTCGAACTCCGAAGGATTTAAGCGTCCCTTTGAGTTTTCAAAAGATCTGTGTTTGCGTCAAGCATTTTGTAGAGCTGACAGCTTTTCAGGGTGCAAAAGTTGATTCGATGATCCGTTCAATCAACGGGTCAAGAACGATCAGGCCCCGCCAGCATGCGAGCCCCGGCATTCCCTGGAAGCTACCGAATTGAAAAGCAACCTCTGATACGTCCGAAGACTCAGGTCACTGACGATTCCAGGATTCAAATATGCTCGCAAATCGTAAAGCCCAGAACTCTCCAACAAATGGCAACGAAAGAATCACTGGCAAAAGTACGCGATACGCTCCTGAGTCGCGGCTCCCCTGCCACGGGCCGTTCTTTATCGCCACGCTCCGTCCAATCGTATTTGTTGACGATGGTCTCCTGCCTGAACTGGGCAAATGAAAAGGGCTGGTTAGGCCAGAGGGTATCCAGTCCTTTGGATGCTAATGAGGTTAGGCGATTCCTGGCGGCTGTCGCCGAGGAATGTCCGCATGATCCCGTTGGATGGACTCAGCTTGCCCAGGTGCAGTTGTGGATGGGTTTGAGGCTCAACGAAGCTATGGTACTCTCGCACGATAAGAATACAGACATTCGCATCTTTCACGACGAGATTACTTTCAGCGGCAGAGTACAGAAAAACGGGCAGAAACAGTCTATTCCAATTGTCAGCCCGGAATTCCTTGACCTAATATCATCGCAGAGAATAGGATTTGTAGTAGATCTGGTAGGACAGAAAGGCCAACGACCTACGACGCCTTATGCTGGCAGGGTGCTCGCACGAGCTGGAAGACGGGCTGGAATTGTTGTGAGCGGATCAGGAAAGTCAGCCAGTGCGCATGATCTACGACGCACATGCTTGCAGAACTGGGCCGATGATGGCGTAGCTCCTGCGGATCTCCAGCACTTGGCACGGCACGCCAGCCTGGACGTAACTCAGAAATACTACATAAAGAAAAACAATAGCGTTCTTCGGGATCGCGTTTTTCAGGTACAGAATAGGTACACAATTCCATGAAAGCCTACGTATACAGTCTGAACGTGATGATGCCCCATCACGCGTTCCGACTGCTTCTGCCGTTTTTCATTTGCTTGCTGCTACCCTCAATCCGACTCACCGCCGCAGAGTCACAAGATCAAAATGAGATCGATTTTTCTCGTCAGATCCTGCCAATTCTGTCTGACAAGTGCTTTGTCTGTCACGGCCCTGATGCCCAGGAAGAAGACAGTTTACGTTTGGATTCCATGGAAGCAGCCACCGCCGATCGGGGTGGGTACCAAGCGATCAATCCCAAGCATCCGGATGAAAGTGAACTGCTAACCCGAATCCATTCTTCGGATGACCCGATGCCACCCGAAGATGCCGAAAAGCGGTTAACAGAGGAAGAGCGCAGCCTACTGACCCGCTGGATTAAACAGGGTGGACAGTACGCAAAACACTGGGCGTTTGTTCCGCCCACCAAGCAACTGCCAGAGGCGCAGCAGAACGATGATGGCAGCACGATCATTGATGCCTACATTTCTCAGCAATTGGCACCCATAAACATTGACTTGGCCCCGGAAGCAGATCGCGCCACCTTAGCGCGACGCGCGTCCCTTGTCTTGACCGGGTTACCCCCCACTCCCGATGCATTAGAAGCTTACCTGAATGACTCCAGCGATAGCGCTTACGAAACGTTCGTCGACCATCTGCTCGAAAAACCCAGCTACGGAGAACACCAGGCCAGGTATTGGCTGGATGCCGTCCGCTATGGCGACACCCACGGCTTG
Source organism: Pirellulaceae bacterium (assembly GCA_029243025.1). Taxonomy (NCBI): domain Bacteria; kingdom Pseudomonadati; phylum Planctomycetota; class Planctomycetia; order Pirellulales; family Pirellulaceae; species Pirellulaceae bacterium. The sequence goes on from JAQWSU010000034.1 coordinate 2,450, forward strand.
CACTTAGACAATCGACGAGGCATTTTCCCATATCGAGATTGGGTGGTTCGTTCACTCAACGAAAATCTCCCCTTGGACGAGTTCATCACTTGGCAATTGGCGGGCGACTTGCTGCCCAATGCAACATTGGCACAAAAATTGGCAACGGGCTTTGTCCGGATGAACCCAAGCACCTCCGAGGGTGGCGCGCTACCGGAAGAGTTCCAGGCCAAAAACAATTTCGACCGTACGGAAACAGTTGGTACCGTGTTGCTGGGTATGACCCTAACTTGTGCCCGATGTCACACGCACAAATACGACCCAATCACCCAAACCGAATACTATCAACTTTTCGCGTTTTTCAACAACACAGCCGAGTCATCGATGGACGGCAATGCCTACATCTATGGCCCCACGGTGAAAGCGCCCAAAGATCAAACAGCTTGGCAACAATGGCATCAATTAAACAAGCAGCGTGATGAGTTACTTGCCAACTTTGAAACCACATCCAAGACAGATCGATCGACAGAAGAAACCCAAAAGTGGGAAAACGCCACTCCAACCCAACGACTCCAGTCGATCACCGCCGAAGATGGCCCCCGCTCCGACCACCCGCTCAGGGCCCAGGCGACAGAATTAGCGAAGGCGATCGCGGCGGCTGAATCAGAGTTCACCACGAGCTTGGTGGCACAGGACCTTCCCGAAGGTCGAGCGACGAAACTTCTGAAACGTGGCGAGTACAATCTGGCGACAGGGGATCCGCTCGTCCCCGATGTGCCCGCCATCATGGGGGCACTCCCCAAAGATGCTTCACGCAACCGTTTGGGATTCGCCCAATGGCTCACTTCGCGAGATCACCCGCTGGTCGCAAGAGTTCTGATCAATCGAATTTGGCAACGCACCTTCGGCGACGGTTTAGTTCGATCCCCCGAAGACTTTGGTCTCCAGGGGCAACAGCCGACTCACCCAGAATTGCTCGATTGGCTGGCCGTCGAATTGCAGGACAGTGGCTGGGATTTAAAACACATGCTGCGTTTAATGGTCAACAGTCGGACCTTCCGACAACAATCGAATTGGCGCACCGATCTGGATGACCCGGAAAACCGAATGTTTGCACGCGGCCCGAGCTACCGGCTTGATGCAGAAGTCTTGCGAGATTTGGCACTCTGGGCCAGTCAATTGCTTGACCCACATCGGGGCGGCGAGGGCGTCAAACCTTACCAACCCGGCGGCATGTGGCTGGCGATGGCTCACCCCGCCAGTAACACCAAAAAGTACCAGCGAGACAAAGGTCAACGTTTATATCGCCGCAGTCTCTATGTTTACTGGAAACGCACCAGCCCACATCCAATGATGACACTTTTCGACGCACCTGACCGCGAATCAAGCTGCGTGCGTCGCTCCCGAACCAGCACCTCGCTCCAGTCCCTCGGCTTGCTCAACGAAACCCAGCGAATCGAAATGGGTAGAAAACTAGCCGAACGCCTCATGAAAGAAGCCGATGACGATGATTCTCGCATCAACCTACTTTTCCTTTTATTGGCAAGTCGCTCTCCAGACTCGACCGAACAAACAGCTTGTCAAAATCTGCTCGGTCAGATGCGAAAACGATATCAAGATTCCGAAGCAGATGCTCTGGAACTGTTAACCATTGGCGATGCAAATCGTGACGAATCCTTGAAGCCCGCCGAACTGGCGGCTTGGACCCAACTCGCAGTGACCGTCCTTGCGAGTGATGCCGCGATCTTGCTCTATTAAACAAGATGTTGTTTCGAGTTGCACGACACGACAGAGCGATACCTGAGGAAGCAAAGATGACAAACCCAATTCGCGAATCAGAACTCATGATGACACGCCGACAATTGTTCGGTCGTTCCGCATTGGGCCTTGGCACAGCTGCGATGACGAGCCTGATGGGCAAGCAACTGTTCAGTGCCGACAACAACACACTGGATGGGATTCACCATCCGGCCAAAGCCAAACGTGTCATCTACCTGTTCATGAGTGGCGGCCCCAGCCATCATGATCTCTGGGATTACAAACCCAAAATGCAAGACATGTTTGGTGAGCAACTACCGAGCGAAATCCGAGACGGTCAACGTGTCACGGGCATGACAGCCAATCAGAAAAACGGACTCCCCCTCGCACCAACCAAATATAAATTCACCAAACAAGACAATAACGACCAAGGCGTTTGGGTCAGCGAACTATTGCCCCACACGGCCCGTGTCGCAAAAGAACTGTGCGTTGTCCACAGCACATTCACCGAAGCAATCAATCATGACCCGGCTATCACTTACATCCAGACGGGAAGCCAAATACCTGGCCGCCCTAGCCTGGGAGCTTGGCTCAGCTACGGCCTGGGGACCATGAATGAAAACTTGCCTCACTACGTTGTCATGCACGCCAAAACCAGTTTCCCTGAACAAAGCCTGTTCAACCGACTCTGGGGAACCGGATTTTTGCCATCGGACCACCAAGGCATGCTGCTCCGCAGCCAAGGAGACCCCGTTCTCTACTTGAGTAATCCTGCCGGCGTCACCCCAGCAGACCGTCGCGCCCAGCTCGACGCCTTGGCTGCAATCAACCAAGCACAACACGACCGTTTCGCTGACCCCGATATGCTCTCGCGAATTCGTCAACATGAATTGGCCTATCGTATGCAAACCTCCATCCCGGAACTGATGGACCTTTCGAGCGAAAGCGATGACACCTTTCAACTTTATGGAGAAGCCGCGCGTCAACCCGGCAGCTTCGCAGCTTGCTGCCTGAACGCTCGACGCTTGGCAGAAAGAGGCGTCAGAAATATCCAAATATTCCACCGAGGATGGGACGCACACGGCAATCTGCCAAAAGAACACGAGTCGCAGTGTAAAGACATTGACCAGGGAAGCGCTGCCCTGATCACCGATCTCAAACAACGTGGCATGCTCGATGACACGTTGGTCGTATGGGGAGGTGAATTTGGCCGAACGTCTTACTGCCAAGGCAATTTGACGCGTGAAAATTACGGGCGGGATCACCACCCTCGTTGCTTCACGGTTTGGATGGCCGGTGGCGGCGTGAAACCCGGAATTACTTACGGGCGAACGGACGACTACGGATATAACATCACCGATGCCGACGGCCAGACGCTCACCCCTCAACCGTCGAAGGAAAAATGGACGCCGGGGACGATGCATATTCATGATTTGAACGCCACCATTCTGCACCTACTTGGCATCGATCATGAAAAGCTTACCTACCGCTATCAAGGTCGCGACTTCCGATTAACGGACGTTCATGGTCACGTGATTCAAGATTTACTCGCGTGAACATCCCTTAAACTTCGTACCCTTTTTGTCCGGCAATGCGTTTCCCGTTGGCGCGCCACGCCTGATCGATCATCGAATCCCATTCCACGTTCCGGGCCCGCCACCCATCTCGCAAGACGATTTTATCCATTTTTGGAGTCGAAACGCTGGGCGAACCGTATGACACCGCCTAGGATAGGGGAAGGATCAGATGCACGTGCCAAGGGAAACAGCAAAGTTAAGGCAAAAATCGAATGTTTCAAAATACGCCGAAATCCTCCACTTCATTTTTGATTGTTGCTTTCATCTCCTTTCTGAACCTAGCCAGCGGGGCAGAGATCGGCGTGATCAGCGACTTCCAAAGCGGATCCGCCGAAGGATGGACAAACGAACGGGCCTTAGAAGCGATTCAAATCAAAAATGGCGGACCAAACGGCGCTGACGACAAGTTTTTGTTCGTCGAGTCAACAGGTACAAGTGGCGCCGGTTCTCGCATGGCAACCCGCAACGAATCAACAGCCTGGGAAGGTGACTACAGTGGCGTTACGGCGGTAGAAGTTGATCTGATGAATCCAACGGACTCTCCGGAACTTGAAATGCGACTGGTTCTATTCGGTCCCTCTGTGAAGACTCAGCGATGGACTTCTGATCTCGCCTTAATCGTTCCGAACGACGGCCTTTGGCGACACTACTCCTTTCCCGTCGACGAAGAATCGATCGTGAGAGTCTTGGGAAACGCCGACTACGAAGAGATGCTCAACGACGTGCAGTTCGCCATGCTCCGACACGACGAGGGGCGAGCGAGTTCACGCGGCACAGCGATCGCGGCAACGCTCGGCTTTGACAACATTGAACTGGTGGGACTCGTCTCCCTGCTCGGAGACTTCGACGGCAGCGGTGTGGTGGATGTTCAGGATGTCGATCTACTGCTTCAAGAGGTTCAACGGGGGAGAAACGAACCGTCGTACGACCTGAACGCGGACAACCTCGTGAACCGCGCGGACATTCAGAAGATGCTCAACTCCCCAGAGATTCTGAATTCCTACATCGGAGACGCGAATTTGGACGGGATCTTTGACTCGTCAGATTTTGTGTTTGTATTTCAGGGAGGCGTCTACGAGGATGCGATTCCAGGGAACGCGACCTGGGCGACGGGTGACTGGGATGGTGACGGTGACTTCACGACCAGCGATTTCACTTTCGCTTTTCAGGAAGGTGGCTACGACCAAGGAGCTCGCCCGCAAGCGTTCGCCGTTCCAGAACCCTCAAGTATTGTGCTCGCCTGCCTTGGATTTCTGGTGTTGCTGGGCCAACGACAAAACAGACGCTGAGATCTTCAACGACTGCTGTCGCCCGGAACAACGTTCCGGAATGACGTCAATTCCTCAGTTGCGCGTGCCATGCCAAACGCCGCTGAACATCAGAAAATGCAAATTGGCAGTGCGATTCACGCTTCCTGCAACCGAGAAACCTGCGAGCTCTCGTATTTCCTGCGCCCTCTCCGCTAGTCGCTACCAGCAATTGGTGTTAGCTTTGAAAGTCGGGTCCGCCCCCGTCTCCCAACTCATCACACCTTCAAGTAGATTCCAAGACCTCAGACATGTCACACGACTCCGAGCAGCCCGAGATTCCTTTGAGTGAGAACAGCAGTCCACTCAACGTCCCTGTCTTCAATTGTATCGTTCATATCGCGATTACGGAGTCCGGTGCCGTCCAGGCTCGTGTCGCCAATCTTCCGGGCATCGAGGTTACTGCACCGAACGAACGTGCTGCCCTTAGCCAAATTGTTCCGATCTTCAAACAACACGTGATGGACTCGCTAGAGAAGCAGGAGAAGATAGGTTGGATCGATCCGCCGCCAGCAGCCGGACCGAGCGAACAAACTCGTTTGATTCCGGTTCATCTCTAGTGACTTCCTGCGCTCTTGGCCCAATAATTAGAGCCACTCAGCGAAGAATCAAGCAGCGTAGCTAGATCAGATCGCAATCGGTAACCTGGGCTTCGAGAAACCGCAGACGCAGCTGGCTGGCCGATCTTGGGCTGACCCAACCAACCGTACTTTTTTTGTGGGAGCCTCCCCCTTGTTAGAGAGCAGCCACCAATTTTTTCACCGGGCAGCAGATGTTTTACAACTCGATGCAAAAGTTCGCGAAATCCTCTTGCGACCGAGTCGCGTTGTCAAAGTGGCAATCGTCGAAGAGGACGATGAAGGTAAGCTGATGCACTACACCGCTTACAGGGTGCAACACAATGACGCTCGCGGCCCGTTCAAAGGCGGCCTGCGTTATCATCCTTCCATGGACGAAGATCATGCAGCCGCCTTGGCAAGTCTCATGAGCTGGAAAACGGCGGTCGTGGATGTCCCCTTTGGCGGCGGCAAAGGAGGAATTGACTGCGATCCGCGCGAGATGAGTCGTTTCGAAGTGGAACGCGTCACTCGAAGCTTTGTAGGTCGCACCAAAGAAATCATCGGGCCCACCATCGATATTCCTGCACCCGACGTGAACACCAACGGGGAGGTCATGGCTTGGATTATGGACGAGTACAGCAAACACTGCGGGTTTTCGCCGGGTGTGGTAACGGGCAAGCCTGTCCATTTGTTTGGCTCTGATGGACGAGAGGAAGCGACCGGCCGAGGCGTGATGTACGTTTTGGACGAAGCACTGCGTGATCAGGGTCGCACACTCAAGGGAACCACCATCGCCTTGCAAGGATTCGGCAACGTCGGCAGTAACGCGGCGCGCCTGATCGACGAACAAGGCGGAAAGATTGTTGCTGTAGCGGATCATCTGGGCGGAGTGGCCAGGAGCGACGGCCTTGATATTGACGAACTTCTCAAATGGGCCACCCAACATCGCACCATCGCCGGTTTCCCAGGTGGGAGCGCTTTTGAGGGCCCGGAGATCATCACCTGGCCCGCAGACGTGCTGATCCCAGCTGCGCTGGAGGACGCAATCACAGTGGACAACGCCGCTGACGTTCGTGCGAAGATCGTGATCGAAGCAGCCAATTCGCCCACGACCCCCGAAGCCGACACCCTTCTCAAAAACAACGACGTTGTGGTCGTTCCTGATATCCTTGCCAACGCGGGAGGAGTCACGGTCAGCTATTTTGAATGGACGCAAAACATCCAACGTTATCGTTGGGATTTAGAGAGCGTCAATAGCGAACTCGAGAAGTTCATGCGGCGGGCTTACACGAGTGTGAAGGCCATTTCGCAACAGAAATCCTGTGACCTTCGCACGGCCGCATTTATCCTGGCAATCCAGCGTGTTGGCCGTGCTGCGTTCTCTCGAAGAAGCATCCGAGAAGAAATCAACCTGAGTTAACGTTTGACTTCATACCGAAGCTTCGTTTCATCCTCAATCATCCATGTGCGACAATAATTATCGCACTCAAGCGATCGACCGAACCGTTACAAATGCCTCGGCTGCAATCACGCCAACTAAAGAACCTCGCCAGCGAGCCAAGGCATCCAGAGCCTCGATCGAGCGAGTTGCTGGAAACTCATGCATTTGGCTTTGATAACAAGCCATCGCTTCTTGTTTGATCTGCAGAGTTTCACTGATATCGACAAAATGCGTAGGCAAAAAGCCCGCTTCTACGTAGGGAATATTCCAGTGAGTTTCCGACTGGGTTTCATAACAGTAAATCGAGTGAATCGAACGTCCCACGCTCGAAGTCGGGCGCCATGCAACCGACAACGAGTGAAAGAAAGTCCGATGATCTCGATGCACATCAAACGGAAACGGGACGTAAAGAATCTCTGGCTCCACCTCTTGAACGATTTTCCCGACGAGAGAATTGACCGCGTAGATGGGTTCCTCGGCAGCCAACAAGGCAGGTACTTCTTCGAAAATCAATTCTTGAACGCCCATGACCTCCGCGGCCTGGCGACATTCCGCCCGAACTTGATCCCAAGCATCGGCCGGCCAGACCGGATGCGGCCGTTCACGACCATGGCCCGTCAACACGGCCACGGTCACGTTGTCCCCAGCCCGACTGTGTTTTGCAATCGTTCCTCCCACGCCGAGCGTTTCATCATCCGCGTGGGGTGCCACCACTAACACGTTCATCGAATCACCTCCTCGGGTGAGGTTTGCTGGGGTGATTCAGGTTTCTCGATAAGAAAACGGCCAACAGCCAACGCATCGATCCCGGTACTCCAAAAGGTACGAAACGCATCGCGCGGAGAACAAACGATTGCCTCGCCCTTAATATTGAAGGATGTATTCAGAATAACCGGCACGCCGGTGCGTTCCTCAAAGGCTTTAAGAAGTTGATAGTAGCGAGGGTTCGTCGCTTGGGACACGGTTTGCACGCGCGCGGTTTGGTCAACATGCACGACTCCGGGAACATTTTCCTTTGCATCCTCCGTCGCATCGAACGCTAAGATCATGTAGGGAGCCGATTCCGCCCGCTCCAGAAATCGACCCGCCGACTCTTCGGTCATACTTGGGCAAAACGGTCGCCAATACTCACGAAACTTGATCGCACTGTTGACACGATCTCGTGCTTCAACCGACCTGGGATCAGCCAGAATGGAGCGGCCGCCAAGTGCACGAGGCCCGCCTTCAAGCCGCCCTTGAAACCAACCGACGACCTTCCCCTCCGCCAGCAACTCGGCAGCATCTTCTGCGATATTGTCACATGCGCGATAAGTGTAGCCACAAGCCTTGATCTGCGTCTCGATCTGATCGTCGGTGTAGCCGGGACCAAGGTAGACATGCTGCAAAGCTTGAGGACGATTTCCCGTTTCCTCATGATAAACACCAACCGCAGCGCCGATCGAAGTTCCGGAATCATTTGGAATTGGAAACGGCCACACGCGCTGAAACAGACCACTCTTGTGAATTCGACTATTCAACTTGACATTTAGCCCCACACCGCCGGCAACGCACAAATTCGTTTGCCCCGTTTCCTGTTGCCAATGCGTAACCAGTCGAACGACCGTCTCTTCTAATAAACGTTGTGTCTCAAAAGCCAGATCTTCATGAATCGGTTCGATCGGGACCGGTCCCTGACGTGGCTGCAACCCCAGCTGCTCTGCCAATTCGTCAGTGAAACGGTCGGAATAGGTATGCCGTCCATGGTGAATGTATTTTGGAGGCAGCTCGTAATCCCAGCCTTGTGGCCCGGGCGTCAAAACTCGTTGCAGTTTTTCTCGTAGCTCAAGATTCTCTCGCCCGTAGGCGGCCAATCCCATTACCTTGTACTCGCCGTCATAGGCCCGAAAGCCCAGCATTTCGGTCATGGCCGCGTAAAACCAGCCCAAGGAGTGTGGAATCGTTGTCTCATGCAATAACGTTAATTGGTCACCTTTACCTTGCCATAACGTTGTACATTCACAGTCGCCTGAACCGTCAACAACTAACACCAAAGCTTCTTCCAGTGGACTCAACCAGAAGGCTTTCGCAGCATGACACTTGTGATGCGGATACGATCGCAACTCGGGCAGGCGATCTGCCGGTACACCAAAATACCGACCGAGCTGACTCTGCACTCTTCTGGCAACCGATGCCTGGTTGAAAATTGACAAGTTAGATTTCTGCCAACCAAGAGTACCTGCATCCGGAGGATATTTCTGATTGATCGAATCGTAAAAACGGGCAATCGTCCCGTCGGAGTAACCGTCTAAATCCCATCCGTAGGAGATAAAGTCAACGTCCGTCAGTTCGATATTACCGAGCTGAAGGCAGGCCTCGATAGATCGAATCGGGAAGATATTCTCCGCGTGTTTAAAGCGAATCAAGCGTTCTTCTTCCACGTATGCGGTGAGAATTCCGTCCTGAAGCAGACACGCCGCCGAATCGACGCCATGAAAGAAGCCGAGAATATTCATTGCCATGATTATACTGTTCGATCCCTTTGTGCGATCCACGCCGTGCGCATACATTGCGGCAGTCTTTGGATAATAGACCACAGTAATCGGCGCCGCAAATTCCGCTGCCCATCGGCAGAATCACTTTTTTTCTACCGGAGCAGTATCCTCAAGTGGATGCTTGACAACATTTGTCGCCAAGCCAACCGACTCAAGTAATCGGATCGTCGAATAAGTCACATCAAATTCCCACCACTTGTGTCCGTGAGCTGCGCAACGCTGATGCGCGTGATGATTGTTGTGCCAACCATCACCATTACTGATCAAAGCGAAGAGAATGTTGTTTCGACTTGAGTCCTTCGTATCGTAATTTTGATAGCCGTAAACGTGACCGAATGAGTTGACGGCCCAAGTAATGTGCCAAACCAGCACCGTACGCAGGAAAACACCCCAAACGAGTAAACTGACCCCTAGCTGAATTGCCCCCATCCATTCACGGGTCGTGCCCCACCCGATTCCAAAACCCACGCCAAAGATCAAAAGCGCATGCAAAATATAAAGCCAAAACCAATGAAGTTTCCGTTCACACCAGAAGTAGAAGGGATCCCGCAAGACATCTCGGCAATAGCGTTCGTAATGCACGGTAGAGTCGTGACTTCGATTCTTGACCAAAACCCACCCGACGTGTCCCCAAAACAGATTAACCAACGGACTATGGGGGTCCGGTTCCCGGTCGGAGTGCTGATGATGCAAGCGATGGATCGCAACCCACCTCGCAGGCGAATCTTCCAAACAGCAGATCGCCAAGGTGACGACAACGTACTCCAACCACTTTGGCAACGTCAACGATCGGTGCGTCAACATGCGGTGGTAGGCAAGATTGATGCCAAGCGTCCCAAAGATATAGAGGCCGACCACACACAGCCCCACGCCCAACCAACTAAAACACCACGGCAACAGCACCAACAAAGCCGCCAAGTGAATCAACACTAAATTTATCGCATAAGGCCAGTACAGTCGCATCGGATCTGTCGCCACTGGACGCGTCAAGCGATTTTCGTCCATCCCCCCAACTTTCTTCATACCGACCTCCCATCGATGATCTTTGCTGCATCCTCTCATGAATCATCGAACAGGGGAAGCATGCAACGATCCACAACGGTCGACAAGCATTTTTCTCGCGGCCAAATGGCTCCCACCATCCAACAAACAAAACGGCACAGATGGCCCCAGACTCGCAAAGTCAACGCAACCACACCATTCCACCAGCCAATCTTGGCGGCGGACCTATCGCAGACAAGTCGATTTTTTTATGAGGGCACAAAGAGAGGCACAAATTCGAACCGTCGCCCATCGAACAAGCCACGATCGCTCAGTTTGTATTCTGGAATCACCAACAGGGCCATGAATGAGAGAGTCGTAAAAGGAGCACGAAGTTTGCAGCCCCATGTTTTCGCCAAACCATCCAAATCGACGTAGCCAGCGGCCACTTTTTCACATGATGCGGTCGACATCAATCCTGCCACCGGTAAAGGTAAGACTTTTTGTTGACCGCTTCGAGCTACCGCCAGCCCCCCCTTGGCAGCGATGATCAAATTGATGGCATCCGTTAAGTCGTCATCTGACACACCGACCGCAATCACATTATGGGAATCATGCGCAACGGAGGACGCAATCGCTCCTTCCTTCAAGCCAAAATTTCGCACGAACGCGATGGCCGGCTCTGCCCTTGTGTAGCGATTCACCACGACCATTTTAAGAATGTCACGGCTTGTATCCGAGACCACTCTTCCATCCCGCAGCGTAGGTTCGACCACTTGGTGCGTCGTGATCAATTGCCCATCGACAGCCTCAATCACCCTCATCTGCGGTTTGCTGGCATCGAGCGAGAGGGCGTTGCGAACAATCGGGACCGCATGAAACTGGTTCACGACTGAGGCATCGGGCGCATCGATCAGGCAGCGGCCCTCGGTCGCGACAAGTTGCCCCTCGATAAACGTCCGAAGTATGCGAAACTGTTGAAGATTATCGACCTCAATCAAGTCGGCCGGATCCCCTACTCGCAGTTGGCCAACATTCAATTGGTAATGTTCAATCGGATTCAAACAGGCCGCTTGCAAAACGTTCATCACATCGATACCTGCTGCAACTGAACGCCGTACTAATTGATCGATATGACCTGCCATCAAGTCATCTGGATGTTTATCGTCACTGCAAAGCATGCAAAGTGCTGGAAACTGATCGATCAGCGAAGATAGTTCATCGAAATTTCGTGCTGCCGAACCTTCGCGAATCAAAATTCGCGTTCCATAACCAATTTTTTCTAGCGCCTCCGCTTTCGTGAAGCATTCGTGGTCGGTGCTGATCCCTGCCGCGAAATAGTTCTTCGATTGTTCGCCCCGGAGCCCTGGCGCATGCCCGTCGATGGGTTTATTACGATCGACTGCGGCCTTGAGTTTGGCCATTACGTCCGTATTCCCGGATAGCACTCCCGGGTAATCCATCATTTCGCTGAGATAGCAAATCCGGGGGTCGTCCAACAATTCCGCCACTTGTGCTACCGAAATTTCAGCGCCAGCCGTCTCAAATTTGGTCGCCGGCACGCAGGAAGGAGCTCCGAAGAAAAACTTCATCAGCACCGTGCTCGCCTCATCCATCATGTATCGGACCCCCTCCAAGCCCAGCACATTGGCAATCTCATGTGGGTCAGAGACAGTTGCTACCGTACCGTGCAAAACAGCGACACGAGCGAACTGTGACGGCACCAGCATTGAGCTTTCAATGTGCACATGAGAATCGACAAAGCCAGGCAATAGAAAGTTGCCATCTTGGGCATTCGTTTCACGGATCGAAGCGACTACGCCGCGCTCAACGACAATTTCGGCCGAAAAGATTTTGCGGTTTGAGATGTCGACAAGCCTTCCGGACAACTCAATTTGGTCACCAGCCATACGTCTAATTCACTCGAGGGGTTGGGAGATGATCAAGTCTTGATTTAAGAAAAATAACAGTCTAAAAGGGTATTCCGGCGCGACGGGCATCAGCTTTGCAACGACCGGTCTAGGGATCTTCGAATAGGGTTCCAACAACCCTCCTGGATCTCTGCCCGACAAGGATGCTCGACATCCAAGTAAACGGTCAGTCCACTCGGTTCTTGAGCAGCTAATTGGCTGCTCTGCTTCGCTTTCGTTGCAAGGCTCGACAGGTCACCAACTTTCGGTAGGTGAACATCACTTGCAGGTTGAGCCGCGCGAACAGAAACCGAGTGATCAGCCCCCACAAGCCCGACTTGTGCGAATATTCGATGTGTTCGCGTATCTCAGTGACGTCCGTGCCTGTTGCGTCGAAGGAGTGAGTGTGCTCCCATTTACGCGCCGGTCCCTGCAATTGGACGTCGGTAAAACCATGGTCGGTCACGTTGCGATGTACTGCCGTCCACTTTATTGGCAGAGGTCCGAGCCAGAGCGTGAATCGCGACTTGGACCCTTCGGCAAGTGGCTCAATCTCGTGCAACTGCACAATGACGGGCGGAGGTGTCAGTTTCTTCAGCGCACTCGTATCACGATGAAAGTCTCGAACCGCGGCTTGGCTTGCATGCACCTTAAACACAAAATCGAAAACCGGCATTACTGACTCACTTTCGATAAACCAATCCGAACGATTCGACCGTCAGAAGAATCCAGACCGGCCGCCACGGGGTGCAAAATGTTTCACTCGACCAAATCCAGCCCGAGCGACAAGCCTTTTGTCAACGATGTGCTAAAAACGCAAGACAACTCACACGCGGATTCTCGTCACCGTATTGGCAGGCTTTTTCGGCCAAATCCTACTTAGACTGTAGGCATGACGGCAAAAATGGGGATAGTTTCCTCCAATTGAACGGCCATCTCCCCAATCACGGGAAGGACATTCTCGTTGAAGCGCTCCGCTTACCAAAGGCCGAACCGAACCATTTCGTTAGAAAACTGCGAGGCAATGGCCGATAATTCCGAGCTACATGGAATCTTTTCGGCAAATCTGCCGTCCGAATCGACTCCGATCGCCGACGACAAGTTTTACAGATTCTGCCCAAAAGAGCGCCGAGCAGGGTTGAAGAATGGCAACGTTTTTCATCATGATATCACTGACCCGACGTGTTTGTTGACAACAAGGAATCCACCATGCCGCTAGCAGGACCACCCCTCGCTGCTCCCTTTGATATCCAACGGCTGCTTGAAACCGGTCTATCGACCAAGCCTGATGAAATCGCACTTCGATCACTTGACGCTTGTTGGAACTGGAAGGAATTAGCAGAACAGTCGACTCGGCTTGCTGGGCATCTATTGAGCCAGGGACTTCAAGCTGGGGATCGAGTTGCGTCGTTGATGCCCAATCGGGGTGAATTAATCATTCATTACCTAGCTTGCATGAAGGCTGGATTGGTCGCCACCCCCTTGAACTACCGTTATCAGCCGCCAGAAATTGATCACGCTTTGAAGATCAGTGACGCGTCGCTTCTGTTGTTCCATGCGGAGCGTGAACAAGAGATCTCAAAAAGCAAGCTGGCAAATCAATTACCTCTCGGCCAGATTCGTTATTCTGGCCCGAAGTCACGCAAGCCAAATTTGGAATGGTTTCTCTCTAACGACTCCCCCATCGATGACTTTCCAGAAATTCAACGGGACACCCCGGCCTTTATTTATTTCACGTCAGGCAGCACTGGAAAACCCAAGGGGGTGACCCATACGCAAGCCACGATCGGCTGGATGATTGCCAGCCACATCGCCGCCCTTGAGTTTACTTCTGAGGATGTGCTCCTCCCCAGTTCTTCGTTGTCTCATATCGGTGCATGTTTATCGTCATTATCCTGTTTGGCTTGTGGCGGCCGGGTAGATGTGGCTCATCTGACAGATGGCGATGAGGTATTACAACTGCTCGAGCAAACGCGCCCCACAATTCTGATCATGTTGCCTGCCGCATTGACTTGTCTTGTCAACGAACATGCGGCCACCAAGAACCATTTCAGCTCCTTACGCGCCTGTTTCTCCGGCGGCGACTCCGTGTCTCCAGCGCTCGAGCACGCGTTTTCAAAGCTGACAGGCATGACGATTGATGAAGTCTACGGCATGTCCGAAATCGGGCTCGCCACCACAAATCGACCCTCTGGCACTAACAAACTGGGATCTATCGGACAACTGGCCGATGGATACCAAGCATCGATACGCAATTCGGATCAGGAGGAGGTTCCCACAGGCGACGACGGCCAACTGTGGATGAAGTCTCCCGCCAATACGATCGGATATTGGGGCCACCCAGAAGCCATGCAGAAAACAATCCAGGACGGCTGGTTGGATACCGGTGACTTGGCACGAGCAGACAGCGACGATTATATCTGGTTCCTCGGGCGAAAAAAACGGATTACCGTTCATGACGGATCGAACATTTGCCCTCAAGAAATCGAAGCCTCTCTCACCGACCATCCATCAATCGACAGTGCGTGCGTCGTGGGTATACAGGATATGATCCACGGTGAAACGGTATGCGCTTACGTCACCCTCAAAGACGGAAAGAAACAACCCACCGTCGCGGAACTCATCAAACACTCTCGAAATCAAGTCGGCTACAAAGCGCCGGAACAGATTCGATTCCTGGAAAGCATGCCTTTGAATACCACAGGCAAGCTGGACCGCAAGATACTGAAGCGAATGGCGACAAATAATCCCAGCCAGTCGTCGCAGTAATCCCTTCAGCTGCCCGGACCGCTGAGACGCCGCCTATTCCACGCGGCGTCCTCCCAGCAAGAAGCTCAAAATCGGCTCCCCACGGTCCGCGGCAACATGTTATCCTGGGAGGGCGGATTGGCAAAGTAAATCCATTCAATCTTCCATTCGTCTTTCCCCCCTGCCTGCCATGAAACGATTTTCATCTCAACCATGCGTTGCGGCGTTAACGGTCATGCTCGGCCTCTCCTCGAGTACGGCAACATCGGCCATTGAACCACCTGCATCCCAACAGAGCTCGGCTTCCGACCTCACTTTCGAACGTGATGTACGTCCGATCCTCAAGGCAATGTGCTTTCATTGCCACGGAAAAGAAGAGGAGGATCGACAAGGCGAATTCGACGCGCGGCTTGTACGACTGATGAAATCCGGAGGAGATTCCGGCAGCGCTATCAGCCCAGGCAATGCGGCCGATAGTTTGCTCTGGCAACGTGTGAACGCCGACGAGATGCCCGAGGGCAAAAAAAAGCTAACTTCGGAACAAAAACAGACCCTTCATGACTGGATCAATCAGGGTGCTTTGACAGCCCGCCCCGAGCCGGATGATGTAAACGATGCGCGTTTCACCTTGGAAGAACTTCGCCACTGGGCGTTTCAGCCGATCGGCACTCCTTCCATTCCTCGAGTTTCTGACTACGTTGTCCGCACGCCTATCGACGCCTTTATCGCTAAGGTACTTGCCGAAAATCATTTACCATTTTCACCTCAAGCCGACCGATCAACTCTCATCCGTCGCATCACGTTCAATCTCACAGGACTTCCACCGACGCCTAATGAAATACACCGTTTTGTCACGAACCCGAACCCCGATGCCTACGAGCGACTCGTCGATCGACTCTTGGCATCGCCCCAATATGGAGTTCGCTGGGCACGACATTGGCTGGACGTGGCGGGCTACGCAGAAACCCAAAGCGATCAAAACAACGTCAAACGGCCCCACGCCTGGCGCTATCGCGATTACGTTATCCGAGCGTTCAACGACAATCTTCCGATTAATCAATTCTATCAAGAACAACTTGCCGGTGATGAAATGATCACCGACCCGTTGCACCCCGATGACGCACGGCAACAAGCGTTACTAACCGCCAGCGGATTTCTTCGCATGGCGCCCGACGCAACCCAAACCAGCAACAGCTTGGCGAATCGCAATCTCGCTGCTACTGACGCCGTCAAAGTAATCAGCTCCACCATGCTAGGACTCACCGTCGGATGTGCTCAATGTCACGATCACAAATACGATCCAATTGGCGTTGACGATTACTATCGATTTCGCGCCATTTTCGATCCCCTGTTTCCGCTTGAACAGTGGCAACTTCCCAGCACAAGACTTGTCGACTTCACTCCGGCGAAAGAACAAGCGGACGCCGATCGTATTGAAAGAGAGGCACAGGCGAGGGAGTCCGATCTCAACGCGCGACGGACCAATTTAGGAGAACAGATCCTAGCACGCAAGTTAGCCGATGTCCCCGAACCAGACCGCCAAGCAACACGGGTAGCCGTGAATACAGAAGCCGCACAACGAACGAAGGAGCACCGACGCCTTCTCGACCTCTACCCGATGGTGAAGCCGGTCAGCCGCATTGTCGGCATCTTAATCGAGTACGATATGCCGTCCTATCGAAAATTCGAAAAAGAACAGCAGCAGATCGCGGCTCTTAGGGCGACTAAGCCGCCGAAACGACTGGTCATGGCAAGCCAGGAACGGCCCGACGTCGTCCCTCAGAGCGTTGTGTTCTTTCGAGGAAATCCGGAAGCTCCCCGAGAAGAGGTACGCCCCAACGAACTGGCTGTCTTAGTCGATGAAAAACGTCCGAGCAGGCTACCGATCAACGACCCTAGCTTGTCCACAACGGGGCGTCGTTCGGCCTATGCTAAACAACTGACCGACGGCAGCCACCCGCTGGCTGCTCGTGTCTTTGTCAACCGTGTGTGGCTTCACCATTTCGGCCGCGGTTTAGTGGATACCCCAAGTGATTTTGGCCTTTCAGGCATTCGCCCGTCGCATCCCGAATTACTGGACTGGATCGCCGATGACTTCCAACGCCATGGCTGGGATCTGAAAAGACTGCACCGCCTAATTTTGCTATCGACCACTTTTCAACAGCAGTCAACACGAACTCGGAAACAGGATTCCATTGACCCCGATAATCGCCTGCTCGCCCGAGCCAATCTACGCCGACTTGCCTCAGAAGAAATTCGCGATGCCATTTTGTCAGTCAGCCACAATTTGACAAAGCGTCTGGGAGGTCCCAGCGTACCGGTGACTGAGGACACGGAAGGAAAAGTGGTAATTGGCAGAAAATCTTTACGAGACGGAATTGCAGTGGGAGTGGACAACGGCCACGTCACTGCTTCGCGACGCAGTCTGTTTATCGAGCTCCAACGCAACCTCCCACTCAACATGTTAGCCACGTTTGACCAGCCCGTGATGTCGCCAAATTGTTCCCAGCGAACATCCACGACCGTCGCAAGTCAGTCACTTTGGTTTTTGAACGATAGCGCAATCGTGCAATTCTCAACTGACCTCGCAAAACAGATTATGCAAGATCAGCAGATGACTTTCGACCAACAGCTCGATGCTATTTTCCTTCGCTTATTCGCCGTTCGCCCCACATCGTCGGAACGAGATTCCTTGCTGAGTTTCACTGATCGGCTTGAACAACTATTCCAACAAACAAGCGACACCGAGTCTTCCCAAGGCCGTTCCGCTCGAGTCCGAGCTGTTGCCACCCTTTGCCAAACCCTAATGGCCTCGAACCGTTTCCTTTACATCGATTAATCACCCCACCGTTCGCTCCCGCCTGATTGGCCGAGACAAATCATGCCGACTCGCCTCTGCTCACGACGCCATCTCCTGAAGACATCCGCTTTCGGATTAAGCTCGCTTGCAGCCGCATATCTCCTGCAACGTGACGGAGTCCTGGCTGACGACTCGGCAATTCCAGTCAAGCCGGAATTGGAGCCACAAACGTTCGATTTGTCGGTAAAGCGGCCACACCATCCGCCCCAAGCTAAAGCCATGATCTCCATGTTCATGCTGGGCGGACCGAGTCAAATCGACCTCTTTGACCCGAAGCCAGAGCTAATCAAACGGCACGGACAACTTTTCCCAGGTGATGTAAAGTTTGACAATCCGGCACAAGCAAGTCGCGAAATCATGGCGCCCGCTTGGAAGTTTCGTCAACATGGTGAATGCGGCATGGAACTCTCCGAGTTGCTTCCGCACCTCGGTACAATCGCAGACGACATCTGCTTGATCCGGTCGATGCACACTGGATCGAACAACCACCTGCCATCGAATTACGCATTGAACACAGGCCGCAGCGTCGGGGGTCGCGCTGTCCTTGGGAGTTGGTTGCTCAACGCTCTCGGTAGCGAGACCGATGACTTGCCTGCCTACATCGCGTTAACTGACCCGCGAGGTCTTCCCCTGATTGGCGGCGAAAATTGGAACAATGGTCCGCTACCCTCGATTTACCAGGGTACGATGGTCAGACCTACCGAGCCACGAATCTTCAATCTGCAAGCACCCACCCACCTCAAAGGTTCCGCCCAAGTGGCTCAGCTGGAACTGCTGCGTCAAATCAATCAACAACATCTTGACCAACACCCCTATGAAGACGACCTGGCGGCACGCCTCGCCAGTTACCAGCTCGCCGCGCGCATGCAACTGGCGGCACGAGAAGCCTTCGATATTTCCTCAGAATCTTCCGCAACGCTCCAAATGTACGGCATTCACCAGAAGGTGACGCGAGATTACGGCACTCGATGCCTGATCGCGCGCCGATTAGTGGAACGTGGCGTACGTTTCGTTCAAATCCTTTGCCAAGGTCAAGTCTGGGATCATCACGGATCAATCCTCACCGCATTACCCGAACGCTGCCAAGAAATCGATCAACCGGCAGCCGCCTTAGTAAAGGATCTTCGTCAACGCGGCTTACTCGACACGACTCTCGTCCACTGGGGAGGTGAGATGGGTCGTTTGCCGGTCATCCAATTTCGTGAAGGATTGACGCGTCGCAATAAGGTCGGACGCGACCATAACACCTATGGCTTTAGCATGTGGGCAGCTGGCGGAGGGCTCCGACGCGGACATGTCCATGGAATGACAGATGATTTCTCACACCAAGCAATCGAAGGAGTGGTTCATCATTACGATTGGCTTGCTACGGTCTTACATCAATTCGGTCTCGATCACCGTCGCCTCAGCTTTCGATCCGGTCCGCGCGAACATAAGCTCGTTGAACAAGCCGACGCACAAGTCGTCAACGAACTACTCGGCTAAACAAGAAAATCAGCGATCCCGCCCGGCTCATTTCGCCACGAACTCAGACTCAGACTCAGACTCAGATTCAGATTCAGACAATCCTCGTCATTCAGGCGAGAAACATGTATCACCTCTAGCGAACACCAAGAGTCTCCACCGTTCGGCTCCCCACCCCAAAAGGCGCAAATCAGATGTCATGGGTGATCCTGTGCTCTCGAACACTCCCACTACAGGCTGAAGCTGCCGAGATGAAATCAGCTGACAAGAAAGAAAACGGCGACGTCACCAAACGACTTACCGGAACTTGGCAAGTCAATCACACCCCGATTGGGCCAACCGATCACGCACTGACAGTCAGCCTCCATGCCGACCATTCGGTAATCGGATCGACGGGGATCAATCGGCTATAAAAAGTCGTTGGGAAATCGACAGTGACAGGTTTTTTAGGCTACTATTTCTCATGACTAGGCGGGCGGCCCTTCCAGAAGCCGTTCACCGAGAACAAGCGTTCCCGAACTCGTTGGAATCCCTTAACCTGGTCGAGATAGAGCAAAATCGGTTGAGTCTTTCAGGGGCATCTTGAAAAACTCCTTTTAAGCGGCACAAGTGATTGATTGGCTGGCTCCCCTGTTGCCTTCGGGAAGGCCAACTTTCTAATTCTCACTCCAGATTGAGCCTCTCGACCTCCAAATTTCCAGGAAACGGGACAACGCTCGCTTGCAGGCAGACAACGGCCTGATCTTGCCTAACAGATCCGCTTGTAGGATGCTCTAATCTTGAAGCCATCCATTTTTCTGGACATCATTTTCCCCAGATTTAGCCTCAAACTTAATGCGAATTTCCTAACTGGCTTGATTCACAACTTACGCAAACATCCCCGCTCGACATACTTGCTAAGCTGCGATGAGCACGACCTTGCTACCGTCGTGCGGCTAAATCTTCCGACCAGTTTTCGTAGCGTTGAACCACGGATTTTGTTAGGCTAGGAGGATATCGATGCGTCCCTCTTTCCCTTTGGTATTCCTCCTATGCCAACTGTACGATTCATGTCGAAAAACAACGCAATCCGTTGCAGCTACCTTGCTGGCCTCCTACTTTTGTCTGTTAGCCCAGTCATTGCTGCGGACAATTCCGAGGTCAATTTTGGTCGAGAGATCCAGCCAATTTTGGCGAAGCATTGTTACCAATGTCACGGCCCCAACGAATCGGAAGGCGGTCTGCAGCTCGATACACAATCAGGAATATCGGCAAAACTCGATTCTGGAAATGTGGCAATTGTAGCCAGTAATGTGGCTCAAAGTGTGATTCTCGATCGAATTCGATCAACCGACGAATCAGAACAAATGCCGCCAGAAGGCAAACGATTATCTGAGATCGAAATCACCTTGATTGAAAAGTGGATTTCACAAGGCGCGCATTGGTCTGGGCACTGGGCGTTCGAACCAGTTGTTCGACCGAATGTGCCGACGCCGCGGAATAACTCATGGTCGCAAGATCCGATCGACGCCTTTATTTTATCCGGATTAGAAGAGGCACAACTTCGCCCTTCACCGCCGGCATCTAAGGCCACCCTCCTGCGACGTGCCTATTTTGACCTGACCGGTTTACCGCCTACGCCAGCGGCCGTGAACGACTTTCTGGCAGACAATTCACCGGAAGCTTTTGAGAAGGTTATCGATAAATTGCTGGCATCGAACCATTACGGTGAGAAATGGGCCCGCCATTGGCTGGACTTGGTTCGCTATGCAGAGACCAATGGCTACGAACGGGACTCCCGAAAAGATTTGATTTGGAAATATCGCGACTATGTCATCAAAGCCTTCAACGCTGACAAACCGATCGATCGTTTTATTACAGAACAAATTGCCGGCGACGAAATAGCCGACCGCGATGCGGACAGTATCACGGCAACAGGTTTTTATCGTTTGGGCATTTGGGATGATGAACCGGCAGATCGCCCCCTCGCCAGATACGACTATCTGGATGATATCCTCCGCACAACAGGTGAAACTTTTCTCGCCATGACGATCGGGTGTGCCCGTTGCCATGACCATAAGATCGATCCCGTTACCCAAAAAGATTATTATTCGATGCTGGCCTTCTTTTCCGACATATCTCCTCACGGAAAAGGCAACACCAATCACATCGCTCTCACCAACCCGCAGCAACAGTCTGACTTCGAGCAACGTGTCGCACAGAAACAAGAACGGGAACGCACCCTCACGGAGAAGATCGCTGGTCGCGAGCACGAATTCCGCCAAGCGATGCAAAAGCAGCATCCCGAGGTAGCCCTACCGACCCCGGAAGCCGATTCGCAGGTTTCCGAGATCATCTTGCCGACTTCGATGACGACAGGACAACCGTGGGAATACAGCTTCACACAGCCATCTGACAATTGGTTCGAAATCGCCTTTGACGACAGTCAATGGCGCAAGGGCGATGGCGGATTCGGAACGCAAGGCACCCCGGGTAGCAAAGTTCGCACCCCGTGGAAAAACGCCGATATCTGGCTGCGAAAAGATTTTCGTCTCACCCAAATACCGTCCCAATTAAGCCTGAAGCTTCATCACGACGAAACTACCGAAATCTATTTAAACGGAAAACGGGTGGCGATGCTGACCGGTCACGTCACCGAATACATCACTCTTGACATAAGCGATGCGGCCAGCGATGTCTTACAGACGGGCCGCAACACTCTCGCGGTCCATTGCCATCAGACAGGAGGCGGGCAGTACATCGACGTCGGCTTGATCAGCGAAGACAAATCGCCGTCCTTGCAAACGCTTGTTGATCGATACGGCAAGCAGCTATTGGGAACCGATTCGATCGGCGAGTGGCAACAATGGAAATCCAAATTATTGGCCAGTAAGGAGACCACTCTCGAGTTAAACCCGGCCTTTGCAATGGCAGTCAGTGAACGAGGACGCAATCAGACCTGGGTCCTCGCTCGCGGCAATCCTTCCGCCAAAGGCGATGAAGTTGCAGCTGCTTTTCCGCAGATCTTAAATCCTCCGGAGGTCGATCCGAGCGCGCATTCAGCCGATTCCTCACCCACCTCGGGAAAACGTCGGCTACTGGCCGAATGGATAACAAGTCCGGACAATCCGATGACTGCACGGGCGTTTGTAAATCGTATTTGGCAGCATCATTTTGGTGTCGGCATCGTGCGCACCGCAAGCGACTTCGGTTTTCAAGGGTCAGCTCCAACCCATCCAGAGTTGCTCGATTGGTTGACGGCAGAATTCGTCGAGAACGGCTGGCAGCTAAAGGCACTGCACAAGCAAATGATGATGACAGAAACCTATCAAATGTCATCCGCCCCGAATCCCGAAGCACTCGCAATTTCACCCACCAATGATCTCTTTTGGCGATTCAACATGCGACGACTTACCGCTGAGGAGATTCGTGACGCGATCCTTGCCATGACGGATACACTCAACCCGAATATGTTTGGACCAAGTGTGTATCCCCCGTTGCCCCAGGAGGTATTGGCCACTGCATCCAGACCGGGCGCTGCCTGGGGCAAATCGTCGGTCGAAAATGCGTCTCGACGGAGTATTTACATTCACGTCAAACGATCATTGCGGCACCCGATGCTCGCCAGTTTTGACTCGCCGGACACAGACACCAGCTGTGCGGTACGTATTTCCACAACGGTTCCAACTCAGGCTCTCGGCATGCTGAACGGTCAATTCATTAATCAGCAGGCTACAAAATTCGCAAATCGGCTGCAAAAAAGCTTTCCCAACGATGTCGAACAGCAAATCGTGTCTGGCATCCACCTCACAACCGGACGCTCTGCCACGAACGCAGAGATCCAAACAGATCTCGATTTCATCAAAGACTTGCAACAAACGGAAAAACTTTCCGAAGCCGATGCGTTACGTAACTACTGTTTGGTCCTGTTGAATGCAAACGAGTTCGTATACCTGGATTGACATAATACCGTCCTCGATTACGAGACGTTAAGAGGAATCAATACCGATGAAGACACGTGGACAATTCTGCCGACGCACTCGACGCGAATTCCTCTGGCAAGCCGGTGGCGGTTTCACTGCCCTGCCCCTCATCTCGATGCTGTCCCAGGACGGCTTCTTGGCAAATCAGTCCCATGCGGCTGATGGCGCGACGAAGTTTGACAATCCACTTGCACCGAAACCTCCGCACTTTGCCCCCAAGGCGAAGAGCGTCATCTTTTTGTTCATGTACGGTGGTCCCAGCCACATCGATACGTTCGACTACAAGCCGAACATGTACGGCATGGACGGAAAAACCATCGACGTGAAAACGTTTGGTCGAGGGGGACATCGCAACAAGGGTCGGATCGTCGAACCCAAATGGAAATTCAAACAATATGGTGAATGCGGCAAGTGGGTGAGTGATCTTTTCCCCAACGTAGCAACCTGTGTCGATGACATTGCCTTTTTACATTCGATGACTGCTGACTCTCCAATCCACGGCTCGGCAATGCTCATGATGAATTCCGGGAAAGTGCTCAGCGGCAGTCCAGCTCTGGGGTCGTGGGTCAACTACGGTCTCGGCACCGAAAACGAAAACCTACCCGGATTCGTGGTGATGCTCGACAAAAAAGGAGGACCGATTAGCGGCGCAAAGAATTGGTCGAGTGGCTACATGCCCGCATCTTATCAAGGGGTCGTGATGCGTTCCGCTGGCACCCCCATCTTGAATCTCAAAGTCGCAAAGGGAATGAGCCAATCCACTCAACGAAAAGTGCTTGATCGATTGCTCGCAAAAAATCGCGAACATCAAGCAGAGCGGATCGACAACTCGGACCTTGCCGCCCGAATCGCCAGCTATGAGTTGGCCTACAAAATGCAGCAACATGCCCCCGAGGCAGTCGATATCTCCCAAGAAACGGAGGCGACCCAAAAACTTTACGGCCTCGATCGACCCCGTACCGAGGACTTTGCCCGAAAATGCATCCTTGCTCGTCGTCTGGTTGAACGTGGCGTACGTTTCATCCAAATCTACTCGGGTGGTGCCCACAATGATGACAACTGGGATGCTCATGGTAATTTAGAACACAATCACAACCATCATGCGGGCAACACCGATCTCCCCATCGCTGGACTGCTCAAAGATCTCAAACAGCGAAATCTGCTCGACGAAACGCTTGTCGTTTGGGGTGGTGAATTCGGTCGACAACCGACCGCCGAATATAACGAAGGAACCGGTCGCGATCACAACTCCTACGGATTCACGATGTGGCTCGCCGGTGGTGGCATCAAGGGCGGCATGAGTATCGGAACAACCGACGAACTCGGAGCAGCCGCCGTCGAACGTCCGCTTCATGTAAAACACTTACACGCCACCATCTTGAACCAACTTGGATTCAACCCAAATCAACTTTCCTATTTTTACGGCGGACTCAACCAAAAGCTGGTCGGTGTCGAGGAAGTGGATCCGATCCACGAATTGATCTGAGCTCCCCAATACGTCCCCGAAACACCGTTATGAAAATCTCTGCGGTCAACCTATTCCCACTCCGTGGCGCAACTCCCGACGGCGGATGGGACGAAAAGCTGCTCAACGAAGAACAAAATCTACACACGCTGGTGGAAGTCATCACTGACGAGGGGATCAGCGGCGTTGGCAGCGTCTTTACCTCAGCGAAACTCGTCGAAGGAGCCATCGACGTCTTTCGCCCATTCCTCCTCGGCGCCTCCGCACTCGACCCAGCAGCGACCTGTGAAACGCTCCATCAGCATAGCTTCTGGCAAGGACGAGGTGGCGCCGTAACCCATGCGATCTCTGGGATTGATATCGCCCTCTGGGATATTCTGGGAAAGGCAACCAACCAACCCATTAGTCGTCTCCTCGGCGGAAGATACCGTGAAACAATCAAGCCCTACGGATCCTTACTGATGGCTGATCCGGACCTGATGCGTGCAAGATTGGAGACCGCACTCGAGCGAGGCTTTCGAGCATTTAAGATCGGCTGGGGGCCGTTCGGACGCGAAAGTCGCCAAACCGATGAGGCCATCGTTAAAGTAGCGCGCGATACGGTTGGCTCGGAAATCGAGTTGATGGTCGATGCGGGGGGCAGCGATGGTTTCTGGCCACATGGCTACAAATGGGCGATCAATACAGCGCGCATGCTGGCCGACTACGACATCACATGGTTCGAAGAACCACTTCGGCCAGACGACATCGATGGCTACGTCACACTCACTCAACATTCCCCCGTGCCGATTGCCTCCTGTGAGGTACTCACCCGCCGCCAGGCATTTCTCCCCTGGATTGAGAGGCACGCGGTGGACTACATTCAACCGGATGTAACTAAGGTGGGCGGTATCAGCGAACAGCACCGCATCGGACAGGCTGCTGATGACCATTCGATTCTCATGATACCTCACGGATGGAACACAGCGATTGGCCTCGCCGCCGACCTTCAGCTGGTCGCGGCCGCTGGCAATGCACGATGGGTGGAATACATCACTCCAGCTCCCTACATTGAAGAACTGATGGCTGAACCGATTACCTTTGCCGGGGATGGCTCCATCCAAATCCCCAGCAAACCGGGACTCGGTATCAATTGGAATCATGACGCGGTCGAAAAGTTTAGCGGCCGCCGACTTCAGAGCCAAAGCTAATCCGATTTTGTTGATTGCCCACGAACCTTCATGGGAATCGCATAGAAACCTTTGCGGGCGGTGATAAACAACGTCTTTCGATCCTTTCCTCCGAAGACAACATTTGCGGGGCTTTCCGGAGTTGGGATCGTCAAGACCAGCTCGCCTTGAGCGCTGTAGACCTTTACACCGCCATGTGTCAAATAAAGATTCCCCAACTCGTCCAACGTGAGGCCATCCGATCCTTCCGGCGCCGCAAGTTGTCGATTCTCCAGGGCTCCATCCTCTCCGATTTCATAAGCGTAGGTTTTGTCGTCGCCCGCATCAGCTACATAAAGTGTCTTCCCATCCGCTGTCCCAACAACGCCATTCGGCTTGACAAGGTCATCGATCACGCGAGTTACGGATTTCCCATTTGGAGAGCGATAATAAACAAAGAACCCACCCTGTTCGAGTCCGCTCATATCACCATATCGCGGATCAGTGAAATAGATTCCGCCACGAGGGTCAATCCAGAGATCATTGGGGCTATTAAGTTTCTTTCCATTGAATTGATCGACCAGCACGGTGGCTTTACCGGAAGGCGTAACCGATGTGAGCCGTCGGGCACCGCCCTCGCAACAAAGTAAATTTCCATCGCGATCAAAGTACAATCCATTCGCGCGTCCGGTTCCTTCACGGAAGGTCGACAACTGCCCATCGGTGGACCAACGATGAATGCGTGAATTTGGAATATCGGTAAAATAGACATTTCCTTTCTCGTCAACTGCAGGACCTTCTGTAAACAGAAATCCGTCCGCCAACTGAGCTACTTTCGCTCCTTCTGCTGTGAGTTCCTGTGTATCGGCGCACATCGCATCCCCCCACATACACACAACGATTAGGCTCACCGTGAAAATCCGATTCAAGTGGATCATGACTCTTTCCTCGCTTATAGTAATGCTCACCCAGGAACTTGCTTCCTAGGATCGAAATGCAGGATTCCCCATCAATTTAGCCAATAGTAACCGACGAACCAATGTGTGAAATGGCCAGCGATCTCAACTTTTACGTCGCGTTCTGGAAAACAATCCATTCCTTCTGCAGTCATCTTTGTTACACCTGTTTGGCTTGTTTCTTTTTCACCAGTAGTTTGGCTGCAGCAGAACCATCTGCCTCCACCGAAAAATATCCACAAGCGGCATCGAAAAAGGGACTCCAAGTAGAAATCATTGACGATGCCTTAGCGCTTGGCGTCAAGCATGCGGCGTTAAACGTTAATCTCTCTCAGCTAATTGACCCCAACATCGATCGCGCTGATGACAGACCGTCCTGGCAAACACCCGATCGCATCTATTATTTCAAGCGTGCCTACCTCAACTCACTCGACCGCAACATCAAGGCCCTCTCTGACCAGGATGTGATTGTCAACTTAATCATCCTCGTCTCTCATACCGGCGATGCCTCGGTTGACCGACTAATGATCCACCCACAATATGATCCGAAAGCACCCAATCGGCTCGGCGCTTTCAATGCGGAAACGGTGGAAGGTCAGCAATGGCTATCAGCCACGATGGAATTTTTGGCTAATCGATGGTCGCGCCCCGATCAACAGTTCGGCCGTGTCGCCGGCTACATCCTTGGCAACGAGGTGAATTCCCATTGGTGGTGGAGCAATATGGGTCATGTGACAATGCAGGAGTTTGCCAACAACTACCTGGCCGCCACGCGACTGGCTCATGCGGCCATTCGACGCCACAACGCTTGGGCGCGAGTCTATATTTCTCTGGAGCATCACTGGAACATTTATTTCCCTAGTGGAGCCGCATCGCAAGCGTTTGCCGGCAAACCGTTTCTCGATTATTTTGCGCAGCAGGCTCGTGCTGGGGGTGACTTTGACTGGCATGTCGCCTTCCATCCTTACCCTGAAAATCTTTTTGAGCCACGTTTCTGGAATGACAAAACAGCCCTCCCTAAGGCCGACACTCCGCGAATCACCTTTAAAAATCTCGAAGTGCTAACTTCCTACCTTCGCCGAGCGGAGTTGCGTTACGCGCAGCAGCCACGAAGAGTAATCTTGAGCGAACAGGGATTTCATACCCCCGATGGAGACGATGGCGAACGTGTCCAAGCTGCCGCTTATTGCTATGCCTACAAGAAGGTTGAGGCACTACCCGGCATCGATGCTTTCATCCTGCATCGACATGTCGACCATCCCCATGAAGGCGGACTACGGTTAGGATTGCGACGTTTCCAACCTAGCGAAAAAGATCCTCGGCCTCCCAAGCTGATCTACAACTGCTTCCGAGTCGCCGATACGCCGGACTGGGAGGCTGCGTTCGAATTCGCACTGCCAATCGTTGGGCGCGATGATTGGTAAAAATATAATTCGTGGAGCAGCGGACCATCATTCTGACTAATATCCCTCCCAACACTTTTCCTCGCCCCTTTCATTAGAAATACCATCACAAACGTTTGGATGACTGTCGTCGACCGAACCACTTGCTGAAATGCCACCTACGAAATGGCATCAGCCCTTCGTAAAAAACAACGTTTCATCGCCCCCTTCTCTTCTGTTACGATAACGCACGCGGCAGGGAACTTTGACTCTCTTGCAACGCGCCGTAGCCTTTCCTGGCGTGTTCTGCTTCCACGGTATTGGCTTCCAAAATCCAACAAGGAGCGATGTAAAATGACCATCCTTTCAGCTTTCTTGGCTGGCATTATCGTCTACGTTTTCATTCGAGTGATCCTCACCGGTTTTTACATTGTGCGCCCGAACGAACGTGCCGTACTCACATCTTTTGGTCGCGCCACACGGCTTCCCAACAACCCTCCGGCAACACCCCATTTATCAGACGATGAACACGAACGATACAACTATCCGGCTGTCCACGTCATTCGCCCCGGTGGTCCCTACTTCAAATGGCCTTGGCAGAAGGCCCACAAAGTCAACGTATCGACGCAGGCCGTAGATTTAGTTTGGGACCCTTCCAAATCCCAAACGACCATCGAAGCCGTCACCAAAGACAACCTTACAACCGGTGTTAATGGCCAAATCCGATTTCGCGTCAGCGAGAGCAATCTTTACGCTTATCTGTTTGGCGTCGCGAGTCCGTTAGAACATGTGATGGGTTATTTCATTTCGATCTTACGAGAACGCATTGCCGTCTTCGTCGACCCCAAGGGTCCACCATTGGTGAATAAACAGGAGAACCTCAGCGATTCTGACGAGGCAAGTTTACCAGAACTTTCAGAAGGGGTTTCCATTAACGATCTGAGAAAAAACTTGCCAACTCTCAACACCTACATGGAACAACAGTGTGAATCAACTCCTGGTCGATACGGCGTTGAACTCGACGCAGCTTTAATTACATCCATTGACCCTCCTCAGGAAGTCGATCGAGCGTTATCCGCCATCAACAGCACCAGAAATCAAGTGGCGGCGGACATCAGCACGGCCAAGGCGGACTCAGAGCAGCAAATCACGATGAGCAAGCGAGCGGTGGAAATAGCCGCCAACAACGCCCATGCCGAGGTGGCCCCCCTCAAGGAACTTGCCACCACACTGCTCTCAATCAAGCAGGAGGGAGGAGCCAACGCCGTTCAGGCTTACCTGCGAAACATGCGCATCCCACTCTTAAAACAAACAAAGCGAATCGTGACGACAACAACCAACCCCGTGAAATGAGGCGATGTAAATATGAACCCGTTTGAAATCGTAATTCCATTTGCAATTGGCATCGTCAGCATTCCGTTGGTACTCGCCATGGCCCAGGGACTCGGTCTGTTTACGACCGTTCGGGAATGCCAATCTCAAGTCTTTACCCTGTTCGGCAAGGTGATCGGAACGTGGGACGAACCGGGCCTCCATTTCCCCATCGTGCAGTTCGGGCCACGTGCCTTGCTGATTCCCATGTTCGGTAAACGACATATTGTGAGTACGGCCCTTCGACAACATTACTTGCGAGGGCAAATGGTCAACTCCGAGGAAGGAACTCCCATGGGAGTGGGCATCTGGTATGAAATGCAGGTGAATAATCCCGAGTCCTATCTATTCGCCAACGCCAATCCCGAAGGCTCTTTACAAGCAAACGTTGCGAGTTCCACCATTTCGACACTCAGTAATCTAGAAATGGATAAAATGCTGGAAGATCGCCACAGCTTGAGTCGTAATGTGCGGCAATCCGTATCACCGTTATCCGAGAAATGGGGATATCGCCTGGGCTCGGTTTACATTCGCAAAGTTTTCTTCACCGACACGCAAATGGTAACCAACATCACCGACAAGGTTGTCAAGCGACTCGTCCAGGTGACCAGCGCCATGAAACAGGATGGCGAGAACCGTGTGGGCTTAATTCGCAGTGAAACAGCCAACAAGGTTTCGCAGAAGATGGCTGAAGCTGCGGCAACGAGACCCGACGTGGTGGGTGGCGCCATGAATGAAATCTCGCGCCAAGACCCAGAGATCATGAACGCAGTTCTCGAGGTGATGGAAACAAATCAGTATCTCGAATCGAATGCCGAGATTAACGTCATCCCCGAAAACGCTACCGTGTTGCTTTCCAGCTAACACGTTCGTCACAGCGACACGATTGACATGTCTCCCACAGAGTGATGTATCTTCGCTGCCGACGTTAACTGCTGTGAAGAAACAACGGGCAAATCCAACGCCACTTCAAAAGTGAACAAAGAGCAGCGTTACCCCCGTCGCACTGCGTTTTGCGCACCCGTTCGCACTGCGTTTTGCGCACCCGTTCGTTACGTTCCCATGGGGCAAGCTTCTCCCAATGCCTGCCCCTCGAC
Organism: Pirellulaceae bacterium; assembly: GCA_029243025.1. Lineage (NCBI taxonomy): Bacteria > Pseudomonadati > Planctomycetota > Planctomycetia > Pirellulales > Pirellulaceae > Pirellulaceae bacterium. Next base: position 32,947 of record JAQWSU010000034.1, read on the forward strand.
AGTCATTGGTCGCTCAATCGATTGTCTTGAGGCGCAAATCTTTGAATTCAACCCACATCGGACTGCCACCATGCAATTGCAAAGCAATCAACCCTTCCAACAAGGCCAACTGGTCAGAATCCGTGAAATCTAAAATCTGCCTACCATTCAAAAAGTGCCGAATGTGATTCCCTTCGGCAATAATCACCACATCATTCCAGTCATTCAGCTTGAACAGATTTTTGTATTCATCAGCAGTGATCAGTTCACCTTGGATCTCTTTGCCCTGATCTCCCCAGGTAGCTTTTTCACCAACAAGACAAATTCGACCGCGTTTCCCACCTTCGTCATAGATAAATCCGGCAACACTTGGCAGCTTTTCTTGATTTCGAATTTCGTGTTGGTAACCGCGGACCGCCCAATCATTCCGTGCGTTCTTTTTCTGTGATCGATACTGAATGCCGGAATTGTTAGTGGCGTTGCATCGAAAGGATAGGCGCAACTCAAAATCCTTCGGCTTGCCATCCTGCCAGATCAAGAAGGTGTTCCCATTCGCTTTTTTGTCGGGCGTTGTCTCTCCGCGAATGGCCCCGTCCTTGACCGTCCACAATCGCGGATCACCCTCCCAGCCGGCCAAATCTTTGCCGTTAAACAGACTCCGCATTTCCCCCGATTCGGGCGGTGCCACGATCACTTCAGCAGCAGTGACCACGTTTACCATTAACAACAAAAAGAAACCCAGCATAACACGATTCATTTTCGACTCCAGTTTACGAGTGATCCGGCAGCTGCTAATTATGATCGATGAAGGCTTGCGCTTACAAGTTATTCCGCTGCGTTTTTATTTCCAACTCTACAATTCTGCACGGCATGTCAGCGGCCGCCGTTGAACCCGGCAGCACAGCCGCTTTTCCCTAAGCCCGTGGCTTGGACGCCAAGCAGAGGTGGCCCCAGTTCCGCCGGTCGCACGGTCGATCAACCAGAAGCTCCCCACGGCTCCTATGCTTCGTCTACGTGGTCGGACTCGACATTTGACCGGGTGATATCAATCCAATCTTGAGGATAGCCCAAGGTGAACGGCACTTTGGCTGACAATCGCCGATAAAGCTCATCCGAGAGACTCCAATCACCTGCGAGCAAACTGGCCTCAATTTGCTGCTTGTTCCGTGCCCCAGCGATCACAGCTGTCACCCCCTTATTTTTGAGCAGCCAAGCCAGTGCAACTTGAGCTGGCGTCCGCTCGACGTCACGAGCAATTTGGACGAGTTCGCCGATGACCTCAAAACTTTCATCGTTCCAGTATCTTGGCAGGTCGATTTCTGCCCTCAAACCCACGCGAGAATCCTTTGAGGGGCCTTGAGACTTGTCGTACTTTCCGCACAACATTCCACCGGCGAGAGGACTCCAACACAACATGCCCATACCTTGGTCAACGCACGCTGGCAGGATTTCACGCTCTACATCACGACGCAACAAATTGTACATATGTTGGGCACTGACGAAACGTTCCCAATTGTTTCGATCGCTGATACCGTTCGCCTTGGCAATCTGCCAGGCAAAATAGTTACTACAGCCGAGGTAACGCACTTTTCCGGAACGAACCTGATCATCCAGGGCACGGAGCGTTTCCTCCAAGGGCGTATGTGGATCGGGACCGTGGACCTGGAACAAGTCGATGTAATCCGTTTTTAAGCGACGAAGACTCGCATCGACCGCTTCGACAATATGTTTCCTGGACAATCCTTTGGCGTTTGCAGAGTTTCCCATACGAAACCAACATTTCGTCGCCAGTACAAGATCATCTCGCTTACGCCCCGCAATGGCGGTTCCGAGCATTTCCTCAGAAACCCCTGAGCTGTACATATCGGCGGTGTCGATAAAGTTGCCACCCGCATCGAGAAATTGATTCGTAATCGCGGTAGCTTCTTCCTGCTCACAACCCCATCCACTCATACCAAACGTCATCGTCCCAAGACAAATCCGCGAAACCAGCAGCCCAGAATTACCGAGATAGCGATACTGCATTATTTACTCCGTCTTTATTTCCCAAAACGGTACAGGCCTCTGTGAACATGCACCAGCAACTCCAAACCGAATCTCGCGAACCACCATTAGCGTTCCCGTTATAAATCGGTCTCGCGCGGCCGCCCTTTTTTGACCGGGTCATCACTCAAAGGCCTGGTCAAGTCCACGATGATGCCCTCCGCCTAACGAAAACACAAGATGGCTAAGCGGAATCCGGCCCGCCATCCCCCTTGCATTGGGCTTTAGAGATCCCCACCGATGAATTACGAGTCGAATCGTTTTCGTTCGGTTTCCGTATCACACGACGCGTCACCATCGAATACAATACAACGCGGCGCCGGCCTATCCCTCGGAGAACTTACCGTGACCCACTCCCCTCACACGCAGTTTTGTTCGCAAATCGTCCTTGCCCTCCTGCTCACAACGGCACCCATCGCGTTAGAAGCCGGGACGAATCCCGACAGCCGTCCGAATATCCTCTTGATTGTCACCGACGATCAGGCCCCTCAAACCCTTCGAGCCTATGGCAACACCGTTTGCGAAACCCCCAACATCGACCGCTTAGCTGCTCAGGGCATGACCTTAGACGGTGCCTATCACATGGGCTCTTGGGCTGGCGCTGTTTGCACTCCTTCGCGTCATATGATCATGACTGGCCGTACGGTCTGGCACATTCCTGACCGAGCGCGTTCCCGACGGAACCGAAAGGCAACCGGGCGTAATCCAAACGAGGGCAACTCGAAATCGGTGCCCCCCAATCTAGCCGAACAATCGTTGCCAGCCATTTTCAACCGGGCTGGATATGACACGTTTCGCACCTGCAAAAAAGGAAACAGCTACGAAGGAGCCAATCAACAGTTCACGGTCCGCCGCGACGCAACCAAACGAGGCAGCGAACCTGCAAACAGCAGCCAATGGCATGCGGATCAAACCATTCAATACTTACAGGAACGCGTGCAGAGAAATGACCAGGATCCGTTTCTTATATTTCTGGGCTTTTCACATCCCCATGACACGCGTAACGGAACAGCGGAACTCTTACAGAAGTATGGTGCAGAGAATGTCAAAGAACCACCGACAACCCTTAACCCTCTCGCTCCGACCTTGCAAATCAACTATCTGCCGGCCCATCCTTTTCCTCACGGGCATCCAGGATTACGCGACGAAGAAAAAGTTTCCGGCGTCCTGAAATCTCGAACGGAATCCACAATCCGCAATGAACTTGGACGTGAATACGCATGCATCGAACACATCGACATCCAGATTGGCCGGGTGCTCAAGCAACTCGAAGACATGGGGGAACTCAAAAACACTTATGTGGTTTTTACCGCTGACCACGGTATCGCCGTTGGAAGACACGGGCTGACCGGCAAACAGAATCTCTATGAGCACACGTGGCGCGTGCCGCTCATCGTGCAGGGCCCACAAATCGAGCCGTCGACTCGATCCCAAGGAAACGTTTACCTCCTTGATATCTTGCCGACCCTTTGCGATCTTACCGCGGTAGCAATCCCGAAAACGGTTGAGGGGGCAAGCTTCCAAACGGTCCTGCTAGGCGAGCAGAATACCATCCGCGAGGTGCTTTATGGCGTCTATTGCGGCGGCACCAAGCCAGGCATTCGTTCTTTACGTCACGGTGATTGGAAGTTGATCAAGTATGACCTACTCGGTGGCGAGATACGCCAAACGCAATTGTTCAACCTCAAGTCCAATCCCAACGAATTGTTACTGGAACACGCCAGTCCAAATGTCACCGCTCTGACGGGAAATCATCCGAATTCGGATCAGCGAAACCTGGCCGATGATCCACGATATGCGGAAGTGCGGCAAGACTTAGAGAATCGATTGTTCGCTGAGCAGCGTCGGCTTCACGATCCCTACCGACTTTGGGATCAACCGGCCCCCTAACGGCTTTCGCTCAGACGTCCATTTCAATCCCCAGAATAGAAATACCAATCCGATTCGACACCGCTCTTAGGCGACTAAGTAGCGGTCAACTTCCCAAACCCTTCCTTTGCGATGATTGCAACTCGCACACCGAATCTTCCATTACAACTTGGACCCAACTACAATTCACCTTCGGCACGAAATCCTGCTTACCATGCATTCAAATAAGCCACCTGCCAACCTTCTCTCGATCGTATTGACATTGCCCTTACTCACCCTTGTCGTCAGCGGGTTACAAGCTGCCGAACTGGCGGGTAATCGTCCGAATATCATCCTGATGTTGTCGGACGACATGGGTTATGGCCAACCGGGCTTCACAGGTGGCAATCCGGAACTCACCCCCAACATTGACCGGCTTGCATCCCAAGGTCTGCAACTCACACAATTCTACACGCATTCCGTATGCGCACCCACTCGCGGAGCTTTGCTGACAGGCCGTTATGCCTTTCGCAACTGGATGGATTGGCGTTCAGAAGATTTCGGCAAGCCTACCTATCTGAATCGGCTAGGTCTGTCGCTGGCCGTCAATCAGGCGGGAGAAACGACCCGTCGTATTCATGCACTTGATACGAACGAGCGGACAGTCGCGGAAGCATTACAAGAAGCCGGTTATTTCACTGCACTCATCGGAAAATGGCATTGCGGCGAGTGGTTGAAGGAACACCTTCCGATGCAACAAGGGTTCAATCATCAATACGGTCATTATGCCTGGGGTATCGATTACAACAAATTCATGATCCCCCACAATGCGCCGGTGCCTTTTGTCGTCTACGATTGGCACCGAAACGAACAACCGCTGCAGGAAACCGGCTATTCAACCGATTTAATCGCAGCGGAAACAGAACGTGTAATCGCCCAACAAACGACTCAACAACCGTTTTTCATCTACGTCCCCTTTAACGCCGTCCATGGACCGATCGATGTTGTCCCTCGACACACGAAGCGTTTCACTGCCCGTGAGGCCGCCTTAAAGTGTTTGGACGAAGCCGTCGGACGAATCGTTGCCGCTGTTGATCGCCATGGATTCACGGAAAACACTCTCGTTATTTTCACTAACGATAATGGTGGCTTGACCGAAGAAAGCAACCGCCCATTCCGAGGAACCAAGAATACAACCTATGAAGGGGGCGTGCGAGTTCCCTGCGTGATGCGTTGGCCCGGCAAGTTCGTAGCGGGGAAAAAACATAATGGAATGATGCACATCACTGACTTTTTCCCAACCTTGGTCAATTTAGCGGACGGCAGCTTGCAGCAACCCAATCCAATCGATGGTATCGATATGACTGAGATGCTCGCGCACCAGACGCCGAGCCCGCGAACCGAAATCATCTACGAGGTGAGCGGGAGCGTCCGTATGCCGACCTTACGGCAAGGTGATTTCAAATTAATGGGTGATATGCTCTTTAACATCGTTGCTGATCCCTCGGAACAGACTGACGTCGCTGACCAGCACCCTGAGATGGTTCAACGCATGAAGTTACGGTTAAAAAAGGTCGGCCAAGAGCGGCCCCCTTTGGGAGACAAACCACTCTTGATGAGTCCATCCCTCCCTTACGTTTACGGGCGGGACGAAAACGACACACCACCCGAATGGTTGATCAAGCAGGTTAAACAGGTCAGAAGTACACAACCGAAAGAATGGCCTGCGGGTAAGACCCCTTGGCCGCAAGCCCCCCGTAAATAGAGGAGGCCGGCAAAAGCCAACTTTTTCTCCGTCGACCTGCGCCGATTGCCCGAGCTCGCAGCGAATGGCAAGCTGCACCCAAGCGACTTTCCTCCAACCGACTTGATCTTTCTGTTGGTCAAGCTGGATTCGAGCGACCACTATCCGTTAGAATTGGCGGTAGTGAGATCCGTTCGCCAGGAAATCGAAGGGAAGCTGCAATTATGTTTGCGATGATTACGTCTCTGCCAACTCATTCACGGGCATTGAAGCTGCTGAGTTATCTGCTGACAACCAACTTGTTATTAATGGCAACTACTGCCTCCGCAAGTTGGCCCACGTATCAACACGACCATTCACGTAGCGGATCGACCTCGCAACAGCCGCCCAAATCGCCAAGCGAACGCTGGGTCTACCAATCTCCGTCTCGCCCCGTTCCTGCATGGGACGAGCCAGCATTATGGGATGGCTGGTCCAAGGTACATGACCTGAAGAATCGGCAACCTTTTGACAAGGCGTTTCACGTTGCCGTTGCGGAGGGACGTGTCTACTTCGGTTCATCGATCGACGATCAAATCCACTGCGTCGACGCTTCCACGGGGCAACAGCTTTGGACCTTTTTCACCGAGGGTCCGGTCCGATTGGCGCCGACGGTTGTGGGGGGCCAATTGTTTGTGGGTAGCGACGACGGATTCGTCTACTGCCTCGATGCGGAAAACGGAAAACTAAACTGGAAGAGTCGACCCGGGCCCAATGACCGGCGCGTGGTAGGCAACGGACGAGTCATTTCTCCATGGGCGATCCGCACGGGCGTCGTCGTCGTAGACGACACGGTCTATTGCGGAGCGGGCGTGATCCCCTCCGAAGGTGTTTACGTTGCGGCGTTGAATACGGCCGACGGCAGCGAGCGATGGAAAACGCAGATGTCCGACCTCCCAGCCCAGGGTTATATGCTCGCATCGAGTAGCCGTTTGTATGTCGTAACTGCCCGGGATACCCCTTTGGTGCTGGATGCAAAAACCGGCAAACGCCTCTTCAAGGTAAAAGGGGGAACCGGAGGAACTTATGCGTTACTGGCGGGCGACACATTACTGTATGGCCCGAATAAAACGGGTGACGTCAGCATGGTCGGCCAAAACCAAGACGTGCTGGCATCCTTCCGAGGCAATCACATGATTGTCGCGAGACCTTGGTCCTACCTCCAAAATAACGATAAATTAACGCTTTTGGACCGCGCTACCTACGTGAAACTGTATGCCGAACGAGGCAACGTGGCCAAAGAGATACAGGCCGTTACCAAGAAAATGCAGGCTGCCAAGAAGGCTGATAAAACCAGCGAAGCCGACGCACTTGAAGTAAAACTGGACAACGTCAAATCGAGACAAAAACAGATTGCCCAAGAGCTCAAGGACTGCCTCAAATGGGAGGCAAGCTGTGACTGCCCTCATGCCTTAATCCTAACCGATGGAGCCGTAATTGCTGGCGGAGATGGCAAAGTCATGGCAGTCGACGCGGAATCTGGCGACGAACTTTGGCGCCGAGCGATTCCTGGCAAAGCGTACGGTCTCGCTGTGAGTGATGGAAACTTGTTTGTCAGCACCGACGAAGGCGCCATCCATTGCTTTGCCGATATCGATGATAACGAACCTGATCCACAATTGCCGACTCGGGTCACCCTGCAATCCTACCCAGGTCCTCGAGTCACCGATGCCGCACAAGGCCCGGTCGAATTCCACGGACCATTTACCGAATTCATTTCTCCGACAGCCGCTCGAATCTCCTGGGACTCAACTGAACCGATGACATCGGCGGTAACCTTTGGCGTCGATACGAGTGGCCCATCGACACACAGCAAAACGGAGCCCACTCGGTATCACGAACTGGTGGTGGAAGATATTGAACCTAACGTGGTTTATCGCTTCAAGATCGGCGGAACCACCGCAGCGGGTCGCGAAATTGTCTCCCCCGAATACCGCTTCGATGCCTTCCTGAATTACCTGCCAGTCACCTGCCCAGACCGGCCATCCCCCTACCCCGAAGATCAACTTTCGTCTCAATATCGGACCTTGGTGCAACAACTTCTCGATCGATGCGGAGCACGACGGGGCCACGCACTCGTATTGGGAGCGACCGATGGACGATTAGCTTACCAGTTGGCCAAACTAAGTGATTTGAAAATCACCATCATTGAGCCAGATTCGACGCGTGTGAGTCAAATCCGAAAACAAATGGCTGCGGCCGGTCTTTACGGTTCGCGAGTTGCCGTGCACCAACGAGATCTCAATCACCTACCTTACGGTCCCTTCCTGGCCAATCTGATCGTATCCGAGCGTATGCTTGACGACGGCAACTGGCCGACGAGTTTCCAAACAAGCTATGATTGCCTCCGACCGGCCGGAGGGACCTTCGCGCTTTACACAAACAGCTCGTCACCTAACACCACTCCCCAAGCGCCCGGCTTTGAAACCGTGGCCTGGGAACCCAGCCAACTCGCGGGCGGACCCTTGTGGACGCACCGCCGTGACAAGCTTCCCGGCACGGGAGAATGGACCCACCAGTACGGCGGAACGGACAACTCCGCCTGCAGTCAGGATGACGTCGTTCAGGGTGAAATGGGCGTGCTTTGGTGGGGTCGCCCTGGCGCCCGCCCCATGCCCGACCGGGGAAATCGTAACCCACCTCCCGTTTCGGCCAACGGAAGACTTTATATCCAAGGCAATCGCACCTTGTTTGGAGTAGACGCTTACAACGGCGCCATTTTATGGGCAAAACAAATCCCCAACATGCGACGTGCCAACATGCCACGTGACGGCTCCAACATGGTCGCCACCGATGACCATCTGTACGTGGCGATGGGTGATCGCTGTGTTGCTTTTGATGGACAATCCGGCGATCGTTTGAAAGATTTCTCTGTTCCTGAATCAGAAACGGATCAAGACTACCACTGGGGCTACGTTGCTCGACAAGGGAACCAATTAGTAGGTTCAGCCGTTCAGCGAGGCGCCCACTACCTTGGCGACAAGGGGGAATGGTACGACAGCGGCGAGCAAAAAGACGTCGCCCGAGTAACCAGTGCGAACATCTTCTCAATCGACACCTATACGGGTGACCAACAATGGACATATAGCCAGGGTGTTGTCATCAACTCCACCATCACCATTGCTGACGGTCGCATTTACTTCATTGAAAGCCGCAGCGCTGATGCACGCGACGCGGATTCGGGCAGACTGGTTGATGAACTTTCCAAGGACCAATATCTCGTGGCTTTGAATGCCTCCACAGGAAAGCTTGTTTGGGAAATTCCCTACGACTTCAGCAAGTGTCGCTCAGTAACCTATATGACACACGGTAACGGGACCCTCCTCGTTACCGGAACCGACAAAAAGAACATCTTCCACACTTACGCCTTCAACTCCGAAGACGGCCAAGAACTGTGGCAACACGAAACGAAAGAACTCAAGGGCCATCACACCGGGCACTTGGCGCATCCAACCATCGTTGGAGACCTCGTGTACTTCAACAAACACACCTACGAACTGCGCACCGGCAAAGTCCTGGGCGTACACAAATTCAACTGGCACGGATGTGGCGTGATGTCCGCTTCCAATCATTCCGTCTTCAGCCGCTACGAATATCATGGCATGTTGGACCTGAAGACGAACGAACGAACTGAATTCCTGGGCATTCGCAGCGGTTGCTGGCTAAGCCTCATCCCGAGCGGGGGTCTACTCCTGGCACCCGAAACCAGCGCGGGCTGTTCTTGCGGCCACTCGCTTCAAACGTCCATCGCCTACGTTCCGACCAAACTCATCAAACTTGAGCCCAACGAATGAGGCGACCATGCCGCCCGCACGACGAACAATTCTCTCACTCGTGACGCAGCTGATCCAACGGAGCCACGGCCGTTTCCGTGAGCTTTCGTGCAACGACTCCGCATCATCCAATCACTAGCAGCAACAGCCAAAAACCACCAACAGACAACCGAAAATTATCGAGGATCTGTTGAGATCAAACCCGAGTCAGCGAAACCCTCCTCGGAAGGACACCCAAAGAAAACAGTTGCAGGGTCGCCGGCACCATCGCTGCGATACAAAATGCGCGAAGATTGGCCCGGTTGTAGACAATCACAACGGTAAAGCTGGACACCATCACAATCTGAAAATTGACGATGCAAATCTTGAGCCGATCATTTGGCACCATCAATAAAATCAACGCAGCGACCAGAAACACGAGAACAGCGATCGATACACCAAGATAAAGCGGAATCTCTCGCCCCGTTTCGGGATCCCCCTTTGCTCCTCGCGAACTTGTAAAAAACGTCGCTTTTGATAAGCGACGAGCAACACAATCGCAGCGACCAACATCCCCCCCTCATTGATGATCCGTCCCACACCGACAAGCCTGATATTTCCTGACGAGCGCATCACATTGCCCACGAATGCCGTCACCAAGCCAAGCCTCATTACGTCATCGACTCAGCGTCTTCCATTTGGAGCAGCAGGTTGGAGCTCAGACTTACCTGGCATGCCATCATCCGTCATCTGTGTTACCTTTTTTCATCCGGCGATCTTGATTGCCATCCATCAGCCAGGACACCTAAACTAATCTATTGGTTGGCGAATTTCAGCACGCAACCATCGTGGTGAAACTCTCGATTTTTCTATTCCGCCACCAACGTTGAAATCATTTACCAGTAAATCGGGGCTCTCGCTTTTCCAAAAAATGAGCGACACCTTCTTTGAAGTCATGACAGCTAAAGCTTCTCACCATCAAATCATTCGCACTATCAATGGCCTCATCCAGCGACTGAAAAAGAGCTTCGTAAACCTGTTGCTTCATCATCCGCAGCGACCGTGGGGAAACCTTTGTCGCAAGATGAATCGCATACTGCCGCACTTCATCCATGAGAGATTCCGCCGAGATCACGCGATTCACCAGACCTATCCGAAGCGCTTCATCTGCATCGATCATCCTTGTCGAATAAAGCAGATCAAGTGCGTTACTGATTCCGATCAAGCGAGGCAATATCCAACTGACTCCGTGCTCAGCAATTAACCCCCGCTGGGCGAAAGCCGTTCCGAAACTCGCTTGATCGGAGGCAAAACGCACATCGCAATACAGCGGCAAAATGAAACCTAATCCCACCGATGGTCCATTAATCGCGGCAATCACCGGTTTCGAGATAGCCGGAAAGTAACTGTAAGTGCGTTGAAAATCGACTGACGCCTGCGAACTTCGCCGAGCCGGCAACAGCTTTTCCCGAACTTCGACCAGACTTGCGGTGGCCCAGTCGATTCCCGCAATCCAGGAAAGGGCCTCCAAATCGGCTCCCGCACAAAACCCGCGCCCCGCTCCGGTAAGGACAATCACCCTTACCTCATCATCCCCTTCAGCCTGTTTCATCGCGTGAAAAAGTTCATCTTCTAGCTCACGCGTCAAGGCATTGAGTCGATCAGGCCGATTCAGCGTAATCGTGGCGACTCGCTCGTCAACGTCGTATAGTAGCGACTCGAATTCCATCAGACTCTCCCCTTTATGGATGCTCACCCGTCGCCATGCGGGCAACTCCGCATGATCGCGAAAACGTCATCCTAGCGATGCACCGCCGGTCTTGCCATTGCAGGAGCCAACTTGCCAACTGGATCGACAAATTTTGGCGTCGCCCCAACATTTCTGCTAGAATATGCGCCAATTCATCCCTCTTTTTTCTCGCTCGGTGACACAATGATTTCTCGCTCGGTGACACAATGAAATTCATTAGGTTTGCCCTGCCGATCGTAATCAGCGCAATTCTGCTCGCATCAACTGCACAAGCCGATCCGAGCGCCGAATTTCAAGCGTTGCAGCAAAGCTACCAGGCTACCATTCGGCCATTGCTCTCGACCTACTGCAACGACTGCCACTCCACCGAGGCCAAGGAAGGCGAACTCGATCTCCAACGATTCACAACGTTAGACGCGATTCGCGAAGATGCTTCCGTTTGGCAACGGGTCCGCACCATGCTTTCCAACGGTGAGATGCCGCCCGCTGACAGCGAACCCTTACCACCCGAGCAACGCAAACAACTGCAGCTTTGGGTCAACACTTATCTTCAGGCAGAGGCTTTTGCGAACGCCGGAGACCCGGGCCCAGTAGTCCTTCGGCGCCTTAACAATGCCGAATACACCTACACGATTCGCGATATCACGGGCTTGAACGCTCTGTCTCCCACTCGCGAGTTCCCGGTCGATGGCGCCGCTGGGGAAGGCTTTACAAACACGGGAATTTCGTTGTCGATGTCACCCTCGATGCTACAAAAGTATTTAGCGAGCGCCAAAGAAATTACCAATCACCTCGTACTGTTACCAGATGGAATTGCCTTTTCACCGCACCAATCCAGGCGAGACCGCACCGATCATTTGATCGGACAGATTCAATCGTTTTATCGCAAGTATACGGATCACGAAGGAGGCTCACAGGTCGACCTCCATGGCATTAAATTTGCGACAAACCAGGGCGGGCGACTTCCGTTAAGTCGCTATCTGTCGGCCACCCTGGAGGAACGGGATGCTCTGACAAGTGGATCCACTTCGATCAAACAAATCGCGTCAGAGCGTGATCTAAGCGATAAATATCTAGGCCTGCTTTGGGACAAACTGCAGAGTGAGATCGACCAGCGAGAAGATCCACTCATGTACAACTTACAACAACAGTGGAAAGCTACCCAAAGCCCCGAACTACTGCTCGCCCGGATTACGGCTTGGCAACAAGCACTTTGGTCTTTCAACGCCATCGGGCATTTCGGCCGCGAAGATGGTCCATCCTCATGGATGGAGCCCCGCACCCCCATAACATTCAAACAGATCGTCAACTGGCAATTACCTGACGTGGGGGATCGCGACCACGTTACCTTTTATTTGATTACCGGACATGCGGGTGATGGAGTCGCGGAAGACGTCGTCGTTTGGAAGAAACCACGCTTGGTCGCCGAAGGTCAACCGACCCTAGCGCTTTCCGATCTCCAGGGTGCCGAGCAAAGAATTCATGATACTCGGCAAGCCATGCTGGGAAAGATAGACTTCTATCTCGCCGCAGTCACCCAGATTATTTTAGAGAAAAGTACCGCGAACACAGCTGCACAAGCTTTCCGAATTGACCCACTCTTGCTCAACAACTGGCTCGATTACCTGCGCGCGGGAGGTGGACCTGTCACCGTACAAGGTCACTTTACCGAGCAAACGCTCTCTGTAGCAAACTACGACTTCATCAATGGATGGGGTTCGAACGCGACGCCCTCGATCGTCGCGAATTCCTCGGATCAAGCGGTGAAAATCCCAGGTGACGCCAAGCCGCATGCCATGCTGGCCCATCCATCACCAACCAATTTTGCCGCCGTTGGCTGGCAGAGCCCTATCGACGCCCATCTAACAATCGAGGCCATCGCAAATGACGCTCACAACGCTGCCGGTAACGGTATCGAAGTAGCGGTGCAACATCGCACCAGTGCCTTCTCCGGTTTGCTCTGGAAAGCCATTTTACCGGAAGGCGGATCGGGCAAAATGGTCCCACACACCTTGCGAATTCGAAAGGGGGAACTAATTTCATTCCTCGTCGGCCCCCACGAAGGGAACCACGGCTACGACCTAACACAGTTCAATCTGATTATCCGAGAACCGACCGGCCAAAAACGAGTTTGGAACCTAGCCGCAGACGTGTCAGCCAATCTCACAGAAAGCAATCCTCGCAACGACAACTATGGACACGAAGCCGTCTGGCATTTTTTCCAAGGTCCCGTCGAAGAACACTTCAGCGCAATTCCCACCACCGCGGTAGTTCCAGACAAATCATTACTAAGCCAGTGGCAAAACGCATTGACGCCTACACAACAAACCCAGCTGGCAAGTAAGATTCGCAAGTTGGCCCTCGGTGCTCCCCCGGTTGAAGCCGACAGCCCCAACGCCAGGCTGTATCGACAATTGCAAAGCTTTCCTATTCCGATGGACCATCCCAAAGTTGCCAGCTCAGGCTCAACCGATGCACGTTTTGGCCATCCGCCTGCCAGTGAATCCATGAGTCCCTCCGACTTGGTCGTGAAAGCCCCAAGCATCACCGAATTCCGCGTTCCGGCCCAGCTTGCCAAGAACCGAAACTTGGTGACCGAAGTTGTACTTGATCCAACACACGGCCGGGAGGGCAGCGTTCAAGTCAAAGTAACGCAGGAAAAGCCCGGCAGTATCGACGCATGGCCTGATGTTTCCTTGATCTTGACCGAAGGAAGCGACACCCACAAACGAATTCAAAAGGGATACGCACATTTCCGCGAACTCTTCCCGGCTGCCTTGTGCTATGCAAGAATTGTTCCTGTGGACGAGGTCGTTACACTTGCCTTATTCCACCGGGAAGATACCCCGTTGAAAACCTTGATACTGAAGGACCAGGAAGCGGCAACTCTCGACCGACTTTGGAACCAATTATTATTCGTCAGTCAAGAACCCTTCCAGTTGGCCGTGGCGTTCGAACAGATTTCGGAATTCGCCACGCAAGATCGGCCAGATTTAGTGAAAGCATTTCGCCCCACCGCGCAGAAAATCCGCGAACGTGTTGAAGCTTTCGAACAACAACTTGTAGCGACCGAGCCCGTTCATCTCGAATCCGTCATTGAATTGGCGAACCAAGCTTGGCGGCGCCCCCTCTCGCAAAAAGAACGACAGCAGCTTCGCGACTTCTACCGAACGCTACGTAACGAACAATTCAATCATCCTGAGGCCATACGTCTCACGTTGGTTCGCATTCTGACGTCTCCGGCTTTTCTCTATCATCAAGAGTCACCAAACGCTGGACACGAGCCCAGTCCCGTTTCAAACGAACAGCTTGCCAACCGACTGAGTTATTTCCTCTGGTCGTCCCTTCCCGATTCAGCGCTGCTGCAAACAGCTTCCGCAAATCGGTTAACAGAGGATACGGTCTTAGTAGGGGAAACTCGCCGCATGTTGCAGGACCCACGTACTCGTCGACTGGCGATCCACTTTGCCTGCCAATGGCTTCACGTGCGAGACTTTGACCTCAACATCGAAAAAAATGAAATACTCTATCCGCAGTTTTCGAAACTAAAATCAGCGATGTACGAGGAAACTGTTCGATTCTTTGAAGACATGTTTCGTAACAATGGCTCAATCCTTGACCTGCTCGATGCGGACCATACGTTTTTAAATGCGGAATTAGCACAACATTACGGCATCCCCAACGTAGACGGAGAGGAATGGCAACGGGTCGACGGACTGCGTCAATTCGAACGCGGTGGAATCCTGGGAATGGGAACTTTCCTGGCGAGCCAATCGAGCGTCTCTCGAACCAGCCCCATTCTGCGTGGCAATTGGATTTTCGAAACGCTTCTCGGTGAACGTTTACCGCGTCCTCCACCAAATGTGCCCCAAATCCCAGAGAAACTACCGCCAAAT
Source organism: Pirellulaceae bacterium (assembly GCA_029243025.1). Lineage (NCBI taxonomy): Bacteria > Pseudomonadati > Planctomycetota > Planctomycetia > Pirellulales > Pirellulaceae > Pirellulaceae bacterium. The sequence goes on from JAQWSU010000034.1 coordinate 47,998, forward strand.
CTGACCGCCCGACAAATGATCGAGCGACACAGTTCCGAAGCCGCCTGTGCAAAATGCCACCAGAAAATCGATCCCTATGGCTTCGCCCTCGAACAATTCGATACGATTGGACGTTTGCGTCCTCAACGAGTTAACACCACCACGAAATTGGCCGATGAAACTTCTATTGAAAACGTTGATGCCCTCAGACAATACCTACTCAAGCAACGACGAGGAGCGGTAGTCGACCAATTCTGTCGGAAACTACTTGGATACGCGTTAGGCCGTTCGGTTCGTCTTTCGGATGAGCCGTTACTCGCAACAATCAACCGTCAACTAGAAACCAATGACTGCCGTTTTTCAACGGCAGTCGAACTGATCGTAACTTCCCCCCAATTCCGAAAAATTCGGGGGCGTGAATTCGTCGCACCCTAGCTCGACCATCTAATCTGTACCGTAATAACTCGCCCTCCGCTTTGGGAGACAAACGATGGCTGCTCTTCATTTATCACGCCGCACCGTATTACGTGGATTGGGTGTCAGCATTGCGTTACCGTGGCTCGAATCGATCCGTGCCTGGGGAGACAGCACCACGGGGCGCCGCGATTCCGATCAGGCCCCGACACGGATGGCCATTTTATTTTCCGGCTGTGGCTTTCACAATCGCGAGTGGTGGGCGAAAGGAGAGGGCGCCTCAATGGAATTGGGGAAGGTGTTGAAGCCACTCGACGAATTTCGAGATCGCATGACTTTCATTCGCGGACTGTACAATGCGGAGGCATTGAAGGGGAACATCCACAGCTCTCAAACCGGAAACCTGTTATCAGGCGCGCCCCTGGCAAGTGGCGGAACCATTCATTCCGGCACGAGTGTCGATCAGGTCGTCGCCAGGAGCCTTGCCGGCCAGACCAAACTTCCCAGTCTGGTACTTGGCTGCGAAAAAGCCAATCCGTCTGTCCACAAAAACTATTCCATGCTGTACAGCTCCCACATTTCCTGGAGCAGTCCAACAACCCCAACTCCACTCGAAGTGTTCCCCGCACTCGCTTTTGACCAAATGTTCAAAGACAGCACACAACGGGGTGACCAAAGTGTGCTCGATGCAGTCCTCAACGACGCACGTGATTTCCGCCGTGACATTAGCCGTCCCGACCAGCGAAAACTGGATGAATACCTGCAATCGGTTCGCGAAGTCGAACAACGAATTGAACGGGCCGGGACGCGAGGCGAACTTCAAGGCTGGCGACCCACCATGACGGAACCCAATATGGATCGGCCCCAAGACGGTTATCCCCAGAATATCGTCGAACACATGCGGCTCATGAGTGACATCCTGGTCCTCGCCTTCCAAACGGACACCACTCGGGTTTGCACACTCAAACTGAATAACGATCATGGAACTCTTCGCTTTCCCCATCTGGGCGTTGACTACATGATCCACCACCTGCTTTCTCACAACGATACGGATGACTGGCTGAAGGTCAACCAATTCTTCCTGGAGCAACTCGCGTACATCGCGAGACGCCTCGACGAGATCCAGGAAGGTGAGCGGACCGCACTCGACAATTCGATGCTGATGCTTTGCTCAAGCATGCTCAATGGCCACCACGACGCGACGCAGTTACCCGTTGTGATGTTAGGAGGTGGCGGAGGCCGTATCCAGGGAGGCCGCAATCTGGATTACACCGGTAAATCAGACCGGCAGATGTGCCGACTCTATCTCAGCATGATGGACAAGATGGAAGTTCACCTCGACTCGTTCGGCGATGCCACCAAACCGCTGGACGAAGTCTAGGGTAAAACCCCATCGAAAACCAACGCTCAACCGCACCACAATTCCTAGGCGATTGCTCCTAACGAATGTCAGTCTTGGGTTAGCATCTGCAAAGCCTCGTCGACCGAATCGGCATATTCGAATGGCGCCTTCGGGGAGTTTCGATTGATCAGCAATCGGGCCATATCAAACATCTCTCGTATCACCTGAGAAAGATTACAGAGGACAAGTCTTCCGCCAGCATCCTTCACATGAGCCCGCAAACCAACATAAGGTAGGTAGCCGACGCTGGACATCATTTCAACCTTGCCTAAATCGACAATCACCTTGATGGCCGCTCTCTGCTTGACGGCATCCATCAATTCTTGTTCCATTGAACGAGCCAGATCGTATTCCGTCACTCGTTCCAACAGGACGGTCAGCAGCAACACACCAGCCTGCTCGTCTACTCGGATATGTTCAAAAGCGTCAGCCATATCTCTTCCATTCTGAGGTTTACCTGTCAGGCTGGTCAATGCTGAAAGCATTACCGGCAATTCTACGATCTTTCATCTCACCTAATTCGTATTCCTATCGCCTGTAGGCTTTCCCGATCCCTGAATTTGCATCCTGCCCTGACTTTTGCGATCGAGAGCACAGCTCGTCTGGAAACAGTCACGTCGTTCCGATGCCGTCACTCTTCGCAGATCCTTGATTTGCCGCAGGAGGCGATCTGCAAATCAACGAAGTTTTCAAAACCAAAACCCTTTCCGCACCTTACGATGGCGAAAAGCATTTTCCAACAAGTTAGCGTCAAATTGTTCAGGCACCGTTCCTTCCGATGCATACAAATACAGAGCACCGATTACAACCGCGTTCATGGCAGAGGAAACCAGCGAAACAGCAAGAATCCACAAAACTCCCAAGCCAATCGCAATCCCACCAACGATGAATTGTTGTGCTCCGAACGCCACCACACCCAAGACCATTGGAATGACACCCACCAGAGACGCCAGCAAGACAAACAAGCCGATCCCGACGTTCGCGACTAACGATTCCCCCCAAGTCGTAAGGACCGTTGGGCAGCCGCAATAGGCCCCGCTCGCTCGACAACGATAATCGGAACGACAAAATAGGTCATCGCCGACCAGGCCATGCCAACGAGACTGGCAATGATGGTACCGAGTCGTTCTGATTGAGATTCAATCACTTTGAGAATCAAACCGACGGTTGCTGAGACCAGGGCCCAACCAACGATCTGCGGCAGGCGGGCCACTGCGGCCGAAATCCCTTGGCGAATTGTGGGATCTCCACCACGAAACCGCGTAATTGCACTCGAAATAAGCGCTGTATTGAAAAAGATGATCACAAAATAATTAATGAAGTAATAGGCAAACAACACGATGCCACCAAGCATTTGCTGGGCGGTTGACATTTTGTTCGGATCGTCAGCCTTCAATTCGCCGAGTATCCCCGTCGCCCAAAGCGGAACTGCAAAACTTCCCATCACACAGAGGCACGCAATTCCACTTAAGACCGGGAAAAGAACCAATTCCTTGTCCTGTTTTAAGACGCGCCAACTTTCCATCGCTAGCGCCCAGCCATATTGAATACGTTGAAACATGCCAATCTCTCCGAGCCACGCCAATCAAATCCACGAACGGACCGGTGATTATAGCGAGAAAGGGCGTATGTCTGCCAGCAGAGTTGCCATTGGCTCGACCGCCAATTTGTTACCGATAACACACGGGTCGCAGCTACTTAATCTCTAACGTTTGCACTCGCTGATTCCGCCAAACCGTCACACTTCCGTCAAGACCCCTCTCGACTGCCGCCAAGAACAGCCTGACATCCGCGACAGGTTGACCAACCTTCAACACAACGTCGCCTGGTTCCAATCCTATCTGTTGGGCAAAACTACCGGCCGCAACTTCTAAAACCATTACGCCTCGTACCTCAGCGAGACCCGCAGCAGATTTTTCGCCTTCCGTTTGTACATTCTTGACGAGCGCACCCTGCCATCGAGTTTTCATACTGCGTTTATGGGGCGAAAGCACCTTCGATTGTCCCCAGCCCTCGTTGATGATCTCTAGCTCCTCGGGTGATCCAGGCAAGACAGGAGTTCTGACGATTGCCCGTAACCGTTCGGACTGCACCCCAAACCCACTCATCTCAAAATTCGCAAAGCCCCCCTGCCGCGCCGGTGATTCTTTTTTGACGCGATAATCGGCCACCGCCGGCTTCACAAAAAGCGCGTCACCTACCTTGGACCGCAGGTCGGCCTGCGTCAACCGTTGTAATTCTTCCGCTGGTCGCAACTCAGCTTCATCTTGGTGAAAAAAGTTCCCGTCGATCTGAGACCCGTAGTTGCCGACTTTCATACCCGCGGGTGCATAGGGAGCAAACACAATGTTGTTTCGGAAGCTTGTGCCGTTCGATCGGTACCAGACGTGTGGATGGAACGTGTTGTTCACCAACACATTGTTTTCCACAATGCGCTCATAACCTTCCCGCAGTTTTATACCGCCACTTAAACAAAGATTATTGTAAATGTGATAATTACTCGACCCATCATCCAGATCGATGTCCCAGCCTCGATCACAGCGCCATCGATTGTTTCGCAACACGGTTGTTTCCACTGCATCCCATCGATACATTTCCGGAAACTGCGCCAACCACTTTTCAGTTTCTTCTCGTTGCGGGTGCCAGAACCGATCGCGTCCCCAAGAGTTGAACGAGCCATGATCACCTGTCTCCTTCACGGTATCAAACACGTCACAATACTCGATAAGATGTCCGCCGAACGCCCCATCACAAATATTGATCCCAGCTCTGGGAACATCATAAATACTGCAATGCTGCACCGTGATTCCAGCGGCCATGCAGAGATTAACGCCTGCTGTTTGTTTTTCAAAGCGACCATTTCGCGTCAGCAGGCAGTCGACAACCGTGCAGTCGCGGGGATAATCATCTGTTTTCGGACCGGCTTTCCGATCCATTTGGTGAAGTTTATTTTTCTGATGATAATTATAAAGAGGCGAGCGCAGCGCCTGCGGATTCCCAACAAAGGAAATCGAACTCGCGCCTGCTTCCCGTACTTGGGTTTGCGAAATTTTAATGCGGCGATTGTATCCATTCACAAAAATACCGTTACTTCCCACTTGCTGGATCGTGCATCCAACCACGTCACAATCCTCGGCGCCATCAAACATCACGGCTCCACCTCGCCATGTGGTCCAATCGCTGCGAAGCAAGGGTTCGCGGTTTTTCATAAACGTGCGAGCTGTGTGAGTCAATGTCAGTCCATGTAGTGTGATGTGGTGTACGGGTGTTTTTTGATCACCACGAAACACAATTAACTGTTCAAGCTGCACCGCCTCGACGTGCGCTTTCCGCATGTCGACTCCCAAGGGAGGAAATAAATACAGTCGATGCAACTTACTATCGTGAAACCATTCCCCAGGTGCATCGAGTTCTTCGAAAATATTCTCAACGAACCGATGCTCAGCATGAGGCATCGACTTGCGGTTGTTCTGCCACCCTCCCTCATAGCGAATCCCACCTTCTGAATCAGATCCCGTGATCCGATAATGCATGTCACCCCAATGGCTATTGTGCATCGCATGAAAAAACCCACCGGTCGGGTCCCCCCAACGACCCGCACGTGTTGGGCTAATGCAATCCGCTGCTACTCCATTGAAATACTGGGCCGTAGAGTCAAAGTTCGGATAGCGTGCCATCGGCAAGCGCTGTCCATTAACAAAGAGTTGATCGGTGTTGAAGTCGGGTGGAACGGCCACTTGCAGAATCTGACCATCGAACGGCTTCCAACTCAGCTGCAACTGACTTCCACCACTGAGCACCGGGCTTTCTCCGGGATACGGCTGCCACTTGACGGGTCGCTGCTCCGTCCCAGAGTCGATGGATTCCAACTTCAGCGTGTCACCCAAATAATGCGTACCGCCGCGCAGATAAATATCAACCGACTGATCTCGAATCGTACGTGCGACGTCCCGAGCCCGATGCAGAGTCGCTAACGGTTGACCGAGCGTGCCGGGATTCCCATCCGCTCCCGCAGGATCAACATACAACTCGGCAGCCGTGCCACCCTGGGCGACGAACATTAACAAAAACAACAGCCGACAGCTTTTCATGGCATTCATCCCATTGATCATGACATCTTCAATTCGGCGAATTCTAACAAGAATGTCCACGTGATGCAGTCTTATCTGCAATTAGCTACAGGGAGCACAACAATCAAATCAACGATCGGTCCATCTATCCTCACCCTCACATTGCTCCAGATCACCGAAGGGGTAAAGCGGAAAGATTCCGCCCAGGACACAACCGACCACTGAACCGGCGGAGAGCACCCCTCGCACCATTTACAAACAGCGGTTACCGCTGAGGAGAATCAGACCCGTAAATGTTCTACCGAAACCAGCTTTAACTTATTCGCTGGCGGCATCAGAATTCGTCTGTGAACTTTGATTTTGTTCGATTTTGATCGAACGGTCCGATTCGGTCATCGGTGTGGTGGTCGTCGTTCCATCTGGCCAACGTACCACAATCTGCTCCAAACGACGTTGGGAGTCAGAGGTAAAAAACAGCGTGGGCGGTGATTGAGAAAGGTAGCCACCACCAGCGGAAAGTTCATTGGTAACAACTGGGCCTTGGCTATAGTGTGCGATCACCTTGGCCCCAATCGCCCTCGGATTACCTGCCGAACCAAGCAGCCGCACAGCAGTCCACTTCTGTTGTTCTGGTGCAACGCGATGAAAGACATAAACGGGTCCATCATTGGTCGCAATACATAATTCTGGGCAAGCATCACCATTCATATCCACGCGACATAACGAAGTCGCATCTCCAGGCACTACAATACCACTTTGATGGGCAGGCAGTGGGACAAACCGTCCATTACCTTGACCGATCAGAAGCAAGCTCACTCCTCCATCCGCACGTCCCGTCTCAGCCTGTGGTCCAAAAAAGTTTTGTGCCACAACAAGATCTGCGAAGGCGTCGCCATTCGCGTCACAAACAGAAAGTCCAAAAATTGGCGCTACCTGGGCCATGACGGGCAGCGGAACAAATTCAAAATTGTCATTTCCTTGATTCAACCACACCCCACTGCTCAGTAACGTGGCTTCGTATCGATGTGCCGACGTCAGTTTCGATTCCGTATAGATTTCGTCAAGTGAAGCGATGGCAAAGTCATGAAATCGAGTAAATTTATCACCTAAAAACGGCATTGCATTGGTTGAGCAACTCTTCCCTCGGACCGGAAAGAGCGTTTCATCTTCGAATTCAGCTTCGACCAAATGAAATTGTCCCGATTGTTCAAAATCACCGTAATACAACAAGGCAGGCTGTTCGGCACTGGCATGATATTTTGTATTCCAGCCTTGATTCCCCACCGCGTAATCGAGATCCCCATCATTGTCGAAGTCATGGGGGATCACACTATTGAACCAGCCAGACGTGCCCTGGAACGCACGCTGCGTTTGCTCGAGTCGTCCTTTCTGATTGCCAAATCGCATAACGGGCCCCCACTCGGTGGTGACAATCAAATCGATCCATTGATCGCCGTCACTGTCTGACCACAGGGCACTCGTAACGAGGCCAGGGCGCACCAAACCCGGTGCTAAATCGGCAGTCACATCAAGAAATTTCCCCCCATTGTTTTGCAGCAAATAGCTTCGAGGCGAAAGCGGATACTTTCCTGGGACCACGCGCCCACCCACAAACAAATCCAGATCTCCATCACGATCGAAATCCGCAGCAGCTACAACGCTACCGCTGGTCTTCATAGCAGGCAGCGTCTCTCGGGGCGCTCGTTCAAATCCTCCTTGACCATCATTTAGATAGAGTCGGTCATGCAAGATTTCGTCACCGGGCTCGCATTCAACTCCGCCGCTGACGATGTAGAGGTCCAAATCGTTGTCACCATCAGAATCGAAAAAGAGGGGGGCCATATCCTCGACCGATGCTTCTTTACTCCAGGGCCCCGCCGATTTTTCCAGGAAACCTCCCTGCCCATCATTGATCAAGAGTCGACCGGCTTGCCCCGACGCTCCTGCGACGAAAAGATCATCATCTCCGTCCGCATCGACATCCGCCCACGCCATCCCCGGGCCCAACTGAGAGAGTTGATTCGGCAGCAGCGGCTGTCGAGCATAATCATTGAATGGCGTCTCTTCGTGCTGGACGTGGGCAAGTAACGGAACCGATTGAAACAGTGCCTCCTGCTTGGACACCGAAGGCTTTCTACCCAAAGATTTTGTTGAGGTTTCCGTGACGATGTAAAATTGGTCGACCGGCAAATCACCGTAGATTTGACGGTGCCCGTTTGGCCAAATCACTTCGAGTTCTTCCACGCGTTCGCATTCGCCAACACCAAAATGGACCAGCGGTTGATTGGAAGCCATAAAGCCCTGGCAATTGGAGAGCTGGCGCCATTGCATCCCATCGGACGTCTTAATACCTACGGTGGCACCCAATCCAAATCGGTTATCCGTTTCGCCCTGTAACCGCAAGGTAATTCGGTGGCTATCGGATGTTTGATTTCGATAGACCGCCGGAGCTTCCTCGGCATTGTTAACAATCACATCGAGATCGCCGTCGCAATCCAGATCGCCTAAGGCGGCGCCGTAGCTGACTCGTGCCTCGCCCAGACCCCACTGCCCTTTCATATCTTCGAACCGCAGATCCCCCGTATTCCGAAAGGCCAAATTCGGATCTCGTCTTTGGGGCGAATCAAGCCAGACTTGAATTTTTTCCGCCTCGGTTTTGGCTTGATTAGAAAGATTACGCAAATCACTGTTGGTCCAATCCCTGTTCATTCCATTCGTGACAAATAGATCGACCCAGCCGTCTTCGTCCAGGTCGGCGAACTTAAGAGACCAGGTCCAATCCGTATTTGCGACACCAGCCAATTGGGCGATTTCCATGAAACGATCAGTACCTGTGTTTAAATAGAGCGCGTTTCGCATGTACTGTCGGGGAGTTGGATGAGTCAAAAACCAACTTGTGGTTGACATGTCCCCCATCGAGGCCTTCTGCTTGTAATGACTGGTCCCCGACATATCAGATCCCATCAGATCAAACCATCCATCATTGTTGATATCGGCCACATCCGACCCCATTGAATACCAGGGCGTGTGTGGTAAAGCCTTTGGAGCCACATCGGTGAACGTGCCATCACCATTGTTTTGATAGAGTTGGTCCGGACTGTAAAAATCATTCGACACATAAAGATCCAGGTGACCGTCCTGGTTGAAATCCCACCAATTAGCGGACAATCCCCAATAGGGGCCCACGAGTCCCGCATCGCGACTCACATCGGTAAACGTTCCATCCCCTTCGTTTCGATAGAGGTGATCGTATTGCGCTGCCTTGACGATTCGCCGCCCACCTTCGGAATCGACAATCACGTCAACAAACTCACGATCCCCCTCAGGAATGAAATAACTTCCGTCCGGACGTATTTGAGGAGCCGCCGGCGGTTCGGTCGGTTCAACGCGATTGGTCACCAAATAAACATCTAAATCACCATCGCGATCGTAATCCGCAAAAGCTGCCATCACGCTGGCACCTTGAAAGTCGAGACCGGCTTCTCTCGCCCGATCCTCGAAATGACCGGCCCCATCATTGATGAATAACGCATTGGGTTGCTCACTATTGCAGACGTAGAGATCCAAATCCCCATCGCTGTCAATGTCTATAAAGGTGGCACCCTGCGCTTGCGGAAGGCCTGACAAACCGGCCTGTTCCGTGATATCCTCAAACCGAAATGACCCAAGATTACGATAGAGTCGGCTGCCCACATTCGGCTGGGTCAAATACACATCCGGCAACAGGTCTCCGTCGCAGTCGCCAAGACCTATCCCACCACCGGGCAGCGAATTATAGATTTTCAACTGATAATCTGGACCGGGCTTCCAATTGTGCGCGAAATCTAACCCCGTCTCGCTGACGGGCAACGCAGCAAACCGTTTCTCCTGATCGCGGGACAGCCGAACCGGCAACCGAGCCGCTCGTAGGCCATCCTCCAATTCGTTCCATTCAAAATCAGGCAGAATTGGAAGAGGCTTGCCCGGCTGTTCCCTGTGACTCGGCTGTTCCCTGTGACTCGACGGTTCACTGTGACTGGTGCTCGTTGAGTCACAGCCGGTCAGCGCACAACAGACCAACATCAAACAAGAAACTTGAGGAAGAACGCCGTGGAGCTTACAACTAACCATGAAAAGCCCGTTCGTCTAACCTAATTTGTTGCGGGAAACTTCAACTCAGGTAACGGTCTCAAGCGAAAGCCCTCGAGACCTTCGGTAATTTCTACTGTTGAATCGATTGGTAGACCTTCGATTATCTGCTCCCCGGGACTACCCGGCCATTGAATTCGCACTTGAGCCACTCGATCTGCGTGTCCCAACCCAATTTCTTGCCGAATCGGCGATCCGCCGAAGCTACTCACCGCCCCAACCGCACGGTGAAAACAATGCTTGCCACCCGGGCCATCCGTATAAACGCTGATACGAGCTCCCACGCCACGAGAATTGCTTTTTCGACCGCGCAGATAAACCGTCAAAAAGTGGTGTTCGTTTCCTGGATTGAGAAACAGTGCATTATGAAAACGATCCCCTGGATAGAAGCCGCCTAATTGATGATAGATATCTTGATCTCCATCATTGTCGAGATCGGCAAAGGCAACGCCATGGCCCTTCTGTAAATGGCCGAAACCGCCAGCAATTGAGACGTCTTGAAAACGTTTCCCGCCGTCATTTCGCAACATGACATTCGGCATCAATGCGGCGAAATCAGGTCGCCCGGTGGTCAAATAAATATCAAGAAACCCGTCATTGTCGAGGTCACCGAAATTCGCCCCCATTGGCAAATAGGCATGATCCAAACCAACCGCCTTGGTCACATCCTCAAAGGTTCCATCTCGTAAATTTCGATACAAGCAAGGCGATACGCCCCGATGAGGCAATCCCCAGTAGTCGGCGGCAACATCCGCATTGGTCGATTGGTAAGCAGCGACAAACAGATCGAGCCACTGATCATTGTCATAGTCAAAGAACCAGCAAGCAAAACTCTGTTGGCGCGGATCACTGACCAAAGCTTGTTCCGCGACGTCCGTAAATGTTCCGTCAGCATTATTGCGATAAAGTCGATTCACGCCGCGATTCGAAACATACAGGTCGACGTCACCATCATTGTCGTAATCCGCCGAGGCAACACCTTTGCAATAACGGTCATTGCAGACCCCTGCTTGGGATGCAATATCGAGAAACGTCCCATCGCCGTTGTTTCGAAATAGCTGAGATGGAAAATCACCTGCACCATTTTCGATTTCGACACGTGATTCGTTGCCCACATACAGATCCAAATCACCGTCGTTGTCCATATCGAGCCAAGTCGCCGCCTGAGTCGGATAAGCCACTTCCGACAGACCGGCGATTGCCGTAACATCCCGAAAGTTTCCTTTGCCGTCATTCGCGAGCAACGAGTTCCTCATCTGCCCTTGATCACCAAGCCATGCACCGCGAAGCACTAACACATCCATGTCACCATCGTTGTCGAAGTCCGCGGCAAGACAATTCAATCCCCCCAACTGCTTGTTCACCTGCGATCGTTGACTCACGTCACGATAGCCGGATCGACCGTCGCTTTCGTAATAGGTCAAACTGCCAGCCGGGTCATAAGTCGATGTCATGACATCTAACACACCATCGCCATTAAAATCTTCGGTAATTGCTCCACCGCAAAGATTAAAGGTGTCGACCCCCAACTTCCCGGCGACGTCGACAAAGCGTCCAATCTGATATTCGGATTGCATTCTCTCAGCGGGTAGGCGGTACTGTTCAGGAATCGCATTCGGGTATTCGTTCGTCGCCATCGCGGAGACATTCAACAGCCAGGCTGCCTCCAAGTCACGAGGCGTCATCGCCAAGAGTTTAAGCAGTGTTTCTCTTGCATGGAGCATCGGTGAGGGTTCCGAGTGAATTCCACCCTCTGCCAACGGAAACAGACAGCATTCTCGATTATGTTTTTCGACACAATTTCGATATTCCGCCTCACGCAAATACACCAAGGCTTGTAACTTAATCATGGAAGGTGACAACTTGCCTTGGTGTTTTTTGACCTGCTCGAAGGCGGTGCGAATGCTGTCCGCCGCGTCGTCGATCGATCCAAGTCGCAATTGATTCCAGCAAAGCTGAAGCAATAAATTGACCCGATCCTGATGCGGCACCTCAGATTGTTGCAACGCAGCTTGAAGACGAGGAACCTGGCCAGTTCCAAGATAGGCATTTTCTGAGTCCGCTATCTGCTCTGCGATCAACTTGAACTCTTCTAGATGTATTTCCTCGACGCTTGCCTCGACGGGATTGATTTGATTGTTATCTGTTTCTCGCCCGTCATCGCCCGGTTTGCAACCGGCGCATAACACAATCATGATCAGGCACAGGCGGATCAATTCACCTCTCAACCAAAGTTTGCAGTGAGCACAAATCATCATCAGGCGGCGCCAGAGCCGCATCGGGGTGTTTTCAGTTAAACGAGTTTCGATACGCCTTTTTCTGTCGATATAACCGCAGGCGGTCTTCAATGGGTTTCACAAGTGCGGGGCCGCCGCTTTGCCCGGCCAATTGTACGGCTTGGCTCGCAAATTCAACCGCCTTAATAAACTGACCGACCTCCGCGTAAGCTGCTGCCAGAGTATCCAATTCATTCGCAGTCGGATCATCCGATTGCTGACATACATGTTCCGCGATTTGCACGGCTCGTTGACCATTTCGCAATTCATCGTCGTCCATCGTTGCGAGCAGCCATGCGAGATCGTTGGCCGATCGCATTAGCTCGGGTCGGATTGCGATCGCTTCTTCATAAGCCCTGATGGAATTTTCAATCTTACCCAAGGCCAGATTAATCGCGCCCAACTGCCAATGGGCGAGGGCATCCTCACGCAATGTAAGGACTTGTCGCATGTCCTGCTCGGCTTTACTCAAGTCACCCATTTGCAAGCGTGCCAGGCCAAGCTTATACCGCAATTCAGGATCTTTGGGATTCGTTCCCAAAGCAACCTCAAAATGGGGTGCGGCAGCTTGTCCCTTATTGAAACCAAGCAGGACTCCCCCTAATTCGATGTGGGCTTGCCGATTTTCCGGTTCAAGTTCCAGGGCCAGCGTAAACGCCTCAGCCGCTTGACGAAACTCCCGTTTATCCAGAGAAATTGCACCGAGGAGGTTGAGTAATCCAGCAGACAAATATTCGGGCTGTTCCTGCCGATGACGGACTAATTCCTGGATGTATTTCTGCGCCTCATCCGATCGATCGCCGTCCACCAGTTTCAACGCAATATTAAGCGGTGTAGAACCAGATGGCCTCAGTAACCAACGGCCAGGAAAGGGGATCGCTGCAGCGAGCACCTGCTGCCTGGTTGAGTCAAGCAACTCGGAATCGGACAAGATCGTATCGACGGATACCGGCCCCTTGTACACCACTCGTAAACGACCTTGTTGATCGATCAGAAAGCTACTTGGCATTGGCAAAGGCCGCTGCCGACTCAACAACGATCTCTGCACAACATCAAATTGCGTTGCCAACCGCTCCGTACCCCATCCGTTTCGAAACGGCAGATCCATTTCGGTCAACAAGGAAACAACTTTTGACTGAGGTCCGTTTACCGCGTGGTTTTCCTGATCCACATTGATTGTAATCACCTCCACGCCCGCGTCACTCAAACGATCAGCTTGCCGCTTCCATTCGGTTAGTTCGGACAAACAAGGTTGGCACCAACTGGCCCACAAATTGACAAGTCGCGGTCGCTCCCCGGGAGATGTCAGTGGGACTGGTTCACCTTGCAAAGATTTCGCCTCCCAACTTGGCAACGGAATCGGATTCAGCAGTACGATACGCGCCTTATCGCTGATCGGCGGCGCAGAGAATTCGGCGGGCTTTAACTCACGAAACTCCTGCGGAACCTGCCAGACATCGACGGACTCCTGTCCTTCCACCACTTGATAAAATCGATCCGGTTCCAGGTTGACGAAAGCCTGTCGCTGACCATTAGGCCAAAAGACGATTAGCTTTTCAATTTGACGAGCGACACCCAACCCAAAATGCATCCATTTTGTGGATTGCGACAAGTAACCCTCTCCAGCCCGCAGAGTTTGCAATTGTTTATTGCCCAAGTCATCAATGACAACCACCCGCGCGCCAATGGCATCGCGATTACAATTGACTCCCTCCAACTTAACGGCGACATAATGCTGTTCACCTTCCAATTCGTTCCGCACATAACGCACCTGGGGGCCGGAACGATTTGCGATCCACAGATCAACATCCCCGTCATAGTCCCAGTCAGCCAGGGATAACACGCGACCATCATCCATGAAATCGAGTCCGGTTGCCGCTGATACATTCGCGAACCTGACTCCACCCGTGTTTAGAAAGCAACAGTTTCTTTCATGCCCACTTAGCGAACGTCCTGATCGGAGCAACGCATTGATCGCATTCCACCCCAAGTCGTAACGAATAATCTCGGACGTGGAAGCATGCTCTTCTGGAGACTGCGCCACGACCTGGCGCCACCAGAAACTTCACAAATCGTTATTATTATCCGCAGTCACAAAGCCATTCGTCACATACAAATCCCGCCAACCATCATTGTTCAAGTCGACAAAAAGTGAGCCCCAGGCCCAGCGGCCCATGGTGACACCCAAATCAACGCTGCGATCCGAAAACCGCCCATCACCAAGATTCTCAAACAACGAATTACCGCGTGCATGGCGCTGAAATCCGACCAGGTCTTCCCTTTCCGCTTGGGGTTTAAACTGTTGCTGTCGCGTAATCCGACTGCCCGCAGACGAGAACATATTACTGACGTACAAATCCATTTTCCCATCATTATTGTGGTCCCCCCAAGCTGCCGACATCCCTGGACCAATGTCTTCCACTTCCGCCACCGGAGCGACGTCCACAAAAAAGCCTTCTTCATTGCGATAGAGATTATTTCGCCCGAAATCATTGGCAACATAAAGATCAAAATCACCATCGTTATCGAAATCGTCCCACACTGACGCCAAACTGAATCGCAGATTATTTTCATCTAAGCCAATTTCCTGAGTCACGTCTCGGAAGACCCAATCGCCCTCATTCCGAAACATAAAATTCGAGCCACCATTATTTGCGTCGTGGTACGGCATGGGGCTAACAAAAATATCGGTGGGCCGAGTTTGGGCCGCTGCACTGTATCCACACACATACAGGTCAAGGTTGCCATCGGAGTCGTAATCAATCGCGTTAAACGAAAACAGCCGGCTATCCGTCGATATCCTATTCCTCAACGGAAATCGTCCCGTCCCATCATTCTCATGCAAAAGCACTTCGGTACTTTGGGTAAGCAATAAGTCTTGGTCACCATCGTTATCAAGATCCACCCACAATGCGGCGCGGGTACTGTCAAGCCAATCGACCCCCGCCGCTTTCGATTCATCGACAAGTGATCCATCCGCTTGCCGAACAAGCAAACGATTCGGTAAAGCGGAAGGTTGACAAAGATAGATATCATCCAGTCCGTCACCGTTTGCATCCCCGATCGCCATACCATTCCCGCGTCCTTCGACACCAATCGACCCCTCCAGGTTTCCATACCAATAGTCTCGACCATGGATTAATTGGCTGTCTAACGCGGCTAGTCCCTCAAGGGCCGAACGTGTGCAATCGGAAAACAACATGGGACTGTTCGTGCTAACGACAACCTCCTCGTAATCGTCAACCCGTATCGATTTCAAACGAGGTGGTGTCGCTTGGCCAAAAATCGCCCAGCTGCAATCCCAGCGAGCATTGACCTGAGCCTGCCCTGTTTCGGCTGCTCCAACAAACTCGCAAAGCACCGTGGTCCTGGCGGCGTCTGCTTGCAAATCAACTTTGACAATCTTAAATTTGTAACGAAGTTCCGCATCTTCCTTGAACAGTTTCCGCAGGCTCCGCAAGTCGTCTGCAAAACCTTGTGCACCCTTTCGTCCTGCATTTTCCTTTTCCGCTTCATCGGGCCGCCGCACCAGAAACGGCGGTTCGTCGACCGTCGTTTCCAAAGCCGGTCTGAGCTGCCCTCCTTGGTACGCTTCCGTACAAAGTTCCTTAAGTTCGCTCGAATTGGCTAAGGGAGGATGACTCACGACGCCACCAATCTTCTTCAATTGCCGCATCGCCAAATCACTAAACCGTTCGGAATCCCAACCATCGACCAGGGGATCTTCCCGAGCAACCACATCACGAATGACCGCATCATAATCACGCCCTTCGAGTGACGGATGCAGCTGCGGAGAATTGCGGCTGGCGGGAACTTCACCGGCAGACGCGTCGCTTTCATTGACGGAGCGTGAATCGGCCTGAGGCGTTCCAGCAACTACACCGGCGGGCGGATCGGTCGAAGAGACAGGAGCAGTCCCCCCACATCCGGCAGCGATAAAGCTGCAAGTGACCGTGCCTCCCCAAATGATTCGCCGCAGCGTTCGATCAATCCGGAATACGAAGATGAATGAATGCATGGCAAGTCTTAAGGAAAATGAAATGAATCAACGATCACTTACGGCGCGTGAAACGGCTTGTCCTCTTGGTACAACAACAGCCGTCTTTCCATGCTACGTGAGGCGTTCAAGTCGCCGGCCGTTTTTGCCTTTCGAATTGCTTCCTTGATTGTCGCAACGGCGTCTTCGTACTGCCCCGCTTCAGCCAAGGCGGCGGCCAGCGTATCCAGATTGCTCGGATCGCGTGAAGCGGGTCGGCTACAGACACGTTCTGCGAGCTCCACCGCCCGCTGCCCATCCCGCAGGGAAGCATCCGAACTGGTTGCCAGCGTCCAAGCAAGATTATTAACTGCGGGATAAAAATCCCGATTGATCTCCACCGCTTTCGAATAATGCTCCAACGCATCTTTGAGTTGGCCTTGAGCGTGATAGATATTACCAATTTGGTGATAGGTTGCCGCGCTGGGACGTAATTCCACCGCCTGAATTAGTTGCCGAATCGCTTCGTCCGGCGCACCGCTTTTCAAACGCGCCATTCCCAATTTGAAACGCAACTCGGGATCATTTTGCCTCCGCTCCAAAGCTTTTTCAAAATGATCAGCAGCCAGATCAAATTTCTCAAGTCGGTTTAGAACTCGGCCAAGTTCAATGTGTGACTGACGATGGCTGGGGTCGCTAATTAGCGCTTGCTGAAACGCGTCCGCCGATTCTTCCAAACGGTTTTGATCAAAATAGATTGCTCCCAACAGGATATTGGCGTCAGCCCGATTAAATCTCGGATTCTTAACTTGGGTTGACTGCAGATATTTAAGATATTCTTCTGTCTCGCGGATAAAGCCACCTTCCACGAGCTTGACGGCGATTTGATTGGGCGACGCACCCGCGGGCGTCCCCAGCCAAATGCCCGGATAGGGGACGCTCGCTGCGACCACCTCTTCGGGCGACGCATCCATCAACCGCGAGTCGGCAATCAACTGCTGCGCGGATACTGGCCCCTTGTAAATGACGCGTAAATTCCCTCTGCCGTCAATCAGGAAACTTGTTGGAACCGGCATTGGCTTCTGCCGCCGAACAATACTGCGTTGCAACACGTCAAACTGCTGCGACAAATCAGGCATCGCAAAACCTCGCTCGAACGGAAATTGCAACTGATCGAGCATTGCGTTTACTTCTTCTAGCTGGGCCTCTCGATTTGCGTCGGGTTCGTCGACATTCACCGCCACAATTTCAAGCCCACACGACCGCAATTCTTCAGCGTGCTTCTTCCACGCGTCCAACTCGTGAAGACACGGCTTGCACCAAGTCGCCCACAAATTGATCAACCGAGTCTTACCCTGCTTGCTAGCGATCGTCTCTGGCTGTCCTTTCGAATTGGTGTACCGCAACACCGGAACAGGTATCGGCGAAATCAGCACGATGCGAGATTGGTCAGTTGAAGGTGGAACCTTGACTTTCGATGGTTCCAACACAATCGATCGATCGGACTGCTCCAATAACTCAGATTCACCTCGACCTTCGACTAACTTGTACCGTTGATTGGCCTCAACTCCGATGAACGTTTCACGATCGCCATGAGGCCACGCGACTACCACTCTTTCAATTTGCCTTCGATCCCCTAAACCAAAGTGCACCCATTTGCTGGACTGGGCTAAATAACCCTCGCCTGCGCGAAGTGTTCGCATCCGGCGTGGATGCTCAGGATCGTCGGCTAAATAAATTTCGACACGAGCGCCGATGGCGTCCCGATTACAATGAACACCCTGCAATCGAAAAGCAACAAAACCATAATCATTCTCTTGGTCGTTCCGCAAAAACCGGCATTGAGGTCCGGTTCGATTTGCAATCCACATGTCCAGGTCGCCGTCAACATCCCAATCCGCCAGCGCCACCACGCGTCCATCATCATCAAAATCGAGGTTGGCAACGGCAGCGATATTGGCAAAACGCCCGCCCCGCGTATTGAGAAAACAACAATTACGTTCATGCCCACTTAACGAGCGACCGGATTTGAGCATCGTATTCAGAGCTTTCCAGCCAACGTCATAGCGGACCACTTCGCCGGCAGGTGCGTTCTCACCCGGTGATTGCGCCACGACCTGGCGCCACATAAAGCTTCACAAATCATTATTGTTGTCGGCAGTAATGAACCCATTCGCTACATACAGGTCTTCCCACCCATCATTATTGAGATCGACAAAGAGTGAGCCCCAAGCCCACCGCCCCAACGTCACACCCAAGTCCACACTTCGATCGGCAAAACCATTTTCCCCCACGTTTTCAAACAGCGAATTCCCACGGGCATGTCGTCGAAATAGCTTTTTCTGCTCGGCGTCCAAACCTGATTTAAACTGCTGTTGATGAGTGATGCGATTACCGGCCGACGAAAACATATTACTCACATACAAATCCGGGCGCGCGTCGTTATTAAAATCACCCCAGGCGCTTGACATCCCAGGACCGATATCTTCGACATCAAGGTCCGCTGCGACGTCCTTAAATTGCCCATCATCATTCCGGTAAAGGTTATTGCGACCAAAGTCGTTCGAAACATAAACATCCAGATCGCCATCGCTGTCGAAATCTTCCCAGGCCGACGCGTAGCTGAAACGCCGATTGTTTTCTCCTAAGCCGATTTGTTCCGTCACATCGGTAAATGCCCAATCCCCTTCATTCCGTAACATGATGTTCGGTGCACCGTTATTCGCATCATGAAAGGGCATTGGATTCGCGAACACATCGTTCACGTCCGCACCAGAACTGAGCGTGTAACCACAAATAAACAGATCTAGATCCTTGTCACCGTCATAATCAACCGCGTTGATCGCAAACAAACTACTGACGGAATCGACAATTGACTTGGTAACAAATCGGCCTGATCCGTCATTTGCTTGAATAACCACTTTGCCACCCAGGACCGCCACCAAATCTTGATCCGCATCATTGTCCAAATCCACCAACAGAGCCGCGCGAGTCCCCTCCAACCAGTTGACTCCCGCCTCCGGTGCAATGTCCGTAACGGACCCATCCTCGTTTTGAATCAGAAGCAGATTTGGTAAAGCTGGCGATTGACAGAGATAGACGTCGTCCAAACCGTCTCCGTTAACGTCACCCACAGCAATACCATGCCCGGCTGCCGGACGCGCGATGGAGCCATCAAAACGGTCGGTCCAATGATCAATTCCATAAATCAACTGACGCTGAAATCGATCCGTATTGCGAAAGACGGATTCTGTACAATCAGCAAACATTGAATCAACTGAACCGCGGTACACCACTTCTTCGTAGTCGTCGATTGCAATCGATTTAAGGAAGGGAGGACCGTCGGGTCCGACCCCGCGTTGCCAATCACAGGTCCATGTGGAATTGACTTGTACCGCCTGTTTTGATTGACGACCGCTAACTTGAAAATAGGCGCGTGTTTTCGCCAGGTCGCCTTCCAGTTCGACGCGGACAATTTTGAATTTAAAACGCAGATCGGCGAGGCCTTCCAAAGGAGCCGCCTGCTGATTGATCAAAGCCACCAGCCCCGCTCGCCCCCGAAATGCCTCGGACTCAGCCGTGTTCACTGCGGAATCGGATCGCATTACAACGAGTGTCTTATCGCGAAAAATCGGCTCCAGGACAGCAGGGCGCAGATTACCGCTGCTGAAATCCTCCGCAGCCACCGCAGCGGCATGTGCGTCATCTCGTAAAGCAGGATCGATCAGCATCTTGCCAAAAAGCTTCAATTGGGCCGAAGCAAGTTCACTGAAACGCTCTGAGTCCCAACCGTCGACCGTCGGGTCCTCACGTTCCGCCACAGCCCGGACCACGGTATCAAATCGAACTTTCTCCAAGCCGGGCAAAACTGGCAGATCAACGGCTTTCGGCACGGAAACCGATGCCGTTCCGTTCTCATCGGCTTCGGGCGTTGCCGAAACCGGATCGGGACGCGGCCCTTCGATGCGGAGCTGCCGAACGCAAAAAACGGCTACCGTGATGGCGATCAGACCCAAGAGCCCCCCCCGCCACCAACGAGGCTTTCCGATCCGCTCTCGTCTCGACTCCGTCTTTTTTGACTGGGAACTGCTTACACGACGCTTACGCTTACTCATCGAGACCTCGTAGCCGATGGGACAAACCACCCACAATCATATGCCGTCGCAGGCACTGATCCAGAAATGCCGCCATAAATCCGGAGCAATTGAAAATTGACGCCGCTGCGATCGTGCGTCAAGTCTGCTGTTATTATGACAATAACCGTTAGAAATGAAAAATCTGACGCCCGTTTTTGCCCCCTTTGTTGCAACCTCCCATTTGGGCCAACAATCGGCTCAAATGGCGAAAACGACCGTTTTAAGCCTGACAAACCGCACGGCAAACCTCACGAAGTCGGCATCGTCAAGGCGAGAGAGCCACTTGGTCATATCCGCCGGCTCTCCCAGGAAGCTTTTTTCACCCTTCGAGGGAAGTGGATCGAACAGGCAGCAACAAAAAACGCCCGCCACCATGGGGAATCAACGGATGGACACCACCGGGCCACGCAGCGCCGCCCGAGCGGAGGTAAAATCTGGCGTGCATCACCCATCAGTCGCTGCCAGGACGGCACAAAAAAAGAGCCGCTTGACGAAGCGGCTCTTTTTCGAATTTGCGTTTGCCCGCGGGGCCTTAGCGACGGCGACGCGCCAGTCCAACAAAGCCCGCTAACGCCAGCCCAAGCAGGGTCAGAGTCGACGGCTCGGGAATCTGATTGATCGACCAATTGTCGTACGTCACGCCCAGCATGTTATCAACTCCAACCTGGTCATTGTGCATGCTGTAAGCAAGACCAACATACCAGTCACCATCGCTAGGAACGTTATCAACTGCAGCGGAGTAGGACCATACACCGGGAGTGCCATCAAGGTCTTTGGCCGTTCCAGCAACAAACGAGTTCGTTGCCTTGGTGTATTGGAGGCTCAACCAAGTTGCAACCGTACCGTCTGCTGTAAACGTGTTGTTGGCAACTTCGGCACCGAGAAGATCTTGCTCGGAACCAGCGGCAGCGATGATGCCATTCTCAAATCCACCTTGGCCATCGTTTTGAGTACGACCAGCAAGACGAACAGGAACGGGACTTTCGCCAGCAAGCTGGGAACCGTTGCCGTTAGCCAACTGAGCCATGGCATTGGCACTGTTACCATCAAGAGTCGAGCGAGCGTGGATACCTGCTTTTCCCCAACGGCCAGCGGTAGCTTCGGTTTGAGCTACAACGCGAACGGTAGCGGTGAAATCACCAGCTTCTTGAGCACTGTCGTGCAAGTAGATGAATTGGTCACCACCATTCCACATGTCACCACCGTCGATGTCCATGAGGGTCACTTGGCTCGCACCTACACCAGCCCCGTCACCGACAGCCGTCGCGTAGCCGGTTGGAATGAATCCAGCATTGTTAGGTGCGCCGCTTGAACTGTCCACATAAGTAGCAGTGTTCAAACCGGCGATTGCAGACGACGCGACCGAAAGTGCGACCGCCACTGCAACTGCAACTGCAGGCATCATAATTCTACGGAACATAATTTCTCCACCATTAATCTAGTAACTTTGAATTCAATCGGATTGTCATAGATTACGCATCAAAAAAAAAAGTGCACACGCAACTTCCCAGAGACCGAATCAATCGGATCGTATGGAACTAGCGTCTACACTTTTTTTTCAGCAGTAGCGTTGCCTTATGAGTTGCTAAATCTTTAACGACTAAACATTGATTCAAAAAAAAATACCAAGTCGGATGACCCCCAGGCATTTGCCTATTGGGACAATCCGATTTGGTATTTCGATTTTTTTGAACTCGTTAGCGTTGCCTGATGGTTTTCGTATCACAACCACTTCGTGACGCGGATCCGAGCCTCACTACTTCGTACCCTCGCCTGAATCGGTAGTTAGTGTAACAATCCCAGGCCCAAGAAACAACCTCTTTCCCCAAAATTACCTATTCGCAAATCTCGTCAGTTGATCTCACTGACATTTTGTTCATGAATGTGAACACTACGCGCTCCAATCGGTGCAAAAAGCAATCTACCACAGCCCGAAGCAGCGATCGAATGAGTTCAGAAACACCGATACCACCACGCTAGGAGACGAGAAATCGGTGTATTTTTGACAGATCGAGCGAAAATCCAGCAGCTTTCCGCCATCGATTTGTGGTCGCTACAGCTCGCTTGCTCTAGCGCATATCACTAAAAGAAAACATTAGTTCGGTGTTTCGCTTGGGCCACGGCTTTCCGTCGACCTCAACATACGGATAAACAAAATAGTTCAATGGAGGACCGTTTTGAGGGGGCACCAGTTCAAGGTCTCGACCGGTTGTGAAAGCGACCCGATCCTTGGTCAGATTGCCGAAGTAATATTCTTTTAACGTTGGGTGCTTATCCGCCTCTGAAATGTCAACCGGCACCCAACCATTCATCTTGTCGTAGAATAAGGCCCAACAGTGGTAGCCGGCTATTTTGCCCTCGGTTTTTTCCGGCGGAAGTGGAAAACCGATTTCGAAACGCGTCGGCACGCCCTTGGCTCGGGCCCAGGAAATAAACAGACTGTGGAAATCGGTGCAATTGCCGAATCGACTATCGCAGACCCAGTTAACATCGCCATTTCCGTATCCGGGCCGGGATTTATCGTACTTAACGTGGGCATCCACTCGATCGTAGAGCACCCGGGCGAGATCCACGGTTGTACGAGGCAAATCAATTCCTTGCAACAAATCTAATTGCTTGCCCGACAGCGGCACCTTTTTATTGGGAGACAAAAAGACACGGCGATCGGTCGCCGACAAACGTCCACCCGCTTTTCCATCTAAGCCGCGAACTTCCTGCCGCTCAACTAAATAAGTAACGCCAAAGGGTATTTTTCCGGAAGCAGGAGCTTCCGTTTCGAAATACAAGATCTTGTTTCGATAAACCGGATCGGTACCAGTCTGGGCCTTCGTCGGTAATTCCTGCTTGATAAGCTCAACCGTCTGATGCTCGTTCGTCGGAGGCACAGGCAGCCAGACCCGCACCTTTGCACCGGCCGGCACGTCGGCGAGTGCCGCTTGGTACTCAAACTGAAATTTTCGCATCGGGTTGCCATCTGACCGCTGACCATCCTTCTCGACTGCAGCAACCGCGGGCGCGAAGCTCAGAATAAACAGAACCCCGACCAGCAAACGATTGATCGATTCGTCCCTCATTGCCATTTCCTCTAAAACGCACTAGCCCGGTTGAATCCTCCCGGACACAACTCATAATAAATTGTTATACCAACCATCGATTGGATCTTGACGGCCATCGTAACGGCCTCCCCAGGAGCCGACAAGTGAGCAAGAACCAGTATAAGCCACGCTTATGGAACTTCGCCTGCTCCACACTTTCCGCGCAGCCGCTGAACGCGAAAGCTTCACTCGCGCTGCCCAACAACTCCAGCTGACTCAAGCTGCCGTTAGCCAACACATTGCGGCACTCGAGAAGGAGCTGGGGGTGGCCTTGTTTCATCGCGAGGGTCGAGGAGTACAACTCTCAGAGGCGGGCAAACGATTGTATCCCTACGCGGAACAGATCCTTGCACTGACTCAACAAGCCCGAGCCGAAGTTAACGAGCAGCAGCCGCAATTGTTCGGTGAGCTCCAAATTGCCAGCAGCACCGTCCCCGCTGAGTGGTTGATACCGGATTTATTGGCCGAATTTCGTGCGCGTTGGCCTCAGGTGCGTGAATCGGTGGTAGTTTCCGACAGTCAAGTTGCCACCAATGCGGTCGAAGCGGGTGACGCCGATTTAGGCTTTGTGGGGGAACTGCCGAGCTCCGCAAAACTCGAGGCAACTCCCATCATTGAAGATGAATTAACGTTGTTTGTCTCATCACGCCACCCGCTGGCCAGCAAGGGCACCACGACCATCAAACAACTTTGCTCGGAACCTCTGATTACACGTGAAGCCGGTTCGGGCACTCGCCGTTGCGTCGAACAGGCACTCATCGACCACGATGTGTCGCCCGGCGAATTGACCATTGCCATGGAATTCAATAGTAACGACGCCATCCGAGCTGCAGTGAAGCGAGGGGTCGGCGTCGCTTTCCTGTCAAAAAGAACCCATCTCAATGTGGACGGCTTGACCCTGATCAAAGTTCGCGGCTTTCGGCCGATCCGCGACCTGTATCTCATTTCCCGCCTGAACAAGAAACATCGGCCTCCCGCTGACCAGTTTTTCGCTTTTCTCAAAGAGTGGCGTCGTGGCCACTCAACACAGCGAGGGTAAGTCGCCCCGAGGAAAACTGAGCATTTCGGTATTCGCGTTGCCTGGTGGCCCTTCGACTTGAATCGGGGTAACCGTCCACCGTATAACGCCGATCGAAACGATGCAGTAGCTACCGAGATCGGACCTCTGACGAGTTAACTTATCAGATCAGGAGCGATGGATCAGCCGTATAATTGAAAAGCTTCTTTGGCCTTAATCTTGCGAGCTCGAATCTTGCCTCCTGACAACTGCTCCCCCTTGGGATCGATGTAGACGCGGCCGCCTCGTTTTATTTCAGGGTCAACATTTAGTAGGTGAATATTGAAAATGTAAGCGGTATCCGACATCGCCTTAAACCAATGCACATTATCTTTCTGGTCGGACACCGTCGAATACTCTCCGACCGCAAATCGCCGATCGATCGTAGGTTTGACGATCAAATGCTGTTCTTCATCCTCGAGTCGATCGTAGTGTCGACCGTGAAAATCTCCACGCAAGATGAGGAAGGCCGTCGCCATATTATTGTGGCCATGGGGAACGACCGATTGCGATTTCTTGAGTGCAAACATCTGATGGCCGAACGCTAACTTGGTAGGTAAACCCTCCACCGCTGGAAACTTCGCCCGAAAAGCTCGCTCACCCTTGTCACGAAATTGCATATTCTTTATCAGTCGTTCAAAATCGACATAAGAAAGAAACTCATTCAAATCGACCTGCGCAAATAGTTTTTCAATTTCCGATTGCCATTCAATTTGCGTCAGCTCACGACCCCGCAGATCATTCGACCGATTGTTTAACTCCGCCAACCATCGTGCGGCAATCGGCTTCAGTTCGGCACCCAACACATCCGACACGCAAATGGTCTCAAGCACAGAATACGCAAGCAATGACCCGATGGTCGATTTCGAGAAACTTCGGCGATCCACTGGAACCATGGTTAACCTCCCACAAAGACAAAACGTTAAATCGGCGTACCTAAATCGGCGTACCTAAATCGGCGTAAGCCGCGCGGCCGGCCCGTCTCGCGACTGACCCAGATCATACCAGAACAGCTCACGGCAACCCAAGCTCACGGCAACCCAAGCTCACGTACGCCTTCCCGGCAAAAAGAAGCTGCTTTTCAGGCAATCTCCGCCGATCCTCTGACCACGGAGCCCTTGCCTTGACCGGGCCACTTTACTCGACCTGGGGCCAATCTCATCGTCTGTTAATCGGCTGGTGGCGGATGACGCGGCGCCCCCTTTCATCCGCTGGCCAACGACGCAGCCAATTTGAGCGCTGCCGTTAAACTGCCAGGATTCACCTTTCCTTGCCAAGCGATGTCGAGGGCTGTCCCATGATCCACGCTGGTGCGAATCATCGGAAGACCGAGAGTCGTGTTTACCGCTTCATCAAAAGCAAGCGCCTTTACAGGAATATGCCCCTGGTCGTGATACATGCAGACAAACACATCGGCAGCTTCCCGTTTCCAAGGCAAAAAGGCCGTATCGGGCGGCAACGGACCCTCCACCTGCAACCCTCTCGCTCGAGCTGACTCGATGGCTGGTAAGATAATCCGCTCTTCTTCCCCATTGCCAAATAACGACTGCTCGCCTGCATGGGGATTCAAACCACAGACAACGATCTGAGGCGATCGTCCTCGAATGCGTAATAAAGCGTCCGCCGATAATTCAATAACATCCAACACTCGTTTCGTGGTCAGCAAGGCGGGTACCTCGGCGTAACCACAATGCACGGTCACAAACGTACAGGTGATCGGCTCTGAATATTGCATCATGCACCAACGGTCTGATTTTGCCCGTTCGGCAAAAATCTCTGTGTGGCCGGGATAATCGACACCGGCCAGATTCAATGCCTTCTTGTTAATGGGCGCTGTCGTCACTGCCGCCACTTGCGCAGCCAGTGCTGCTTCGATCGCCGCCTCAATACAGACAAAACTCGCAGCCCCTGTGTTGGAATTGATCACCCCCGGCTGAAATTCATCCGCCGCAATACAATCCAGATCCACGACTGTTGGGAGAGTGACTGCCGCATGTTCACGCGACCATTGATCAAGCGAAATCACGACCGGGTCAAATGGTTGCTGCAACGTTTTTGCGACCTGCGACAGCACATTTGCATCACCAAACACGATAGGCGTACAAACCTTTTGCAACTCGGCATCGTTTAAAGCAAACACACACAGTTCCGGACCGACCCCCGCAGGGTCGCCCATCGTCAATGCAATCTTGGGCTGGCTGTTCATTGTCACCGGGCCGCCTTGCGTAGCCTCGCCTATCAAATCAATTCGTCTTTCACTACTTACTTTTACTTTCGTCGATCAGCGATTCTGCTTTAGAATCAGCACCAGTTCGAGCGATCAGATGAGTTCGATCTCATTGTAGTGAAGGAAACATCAATTGTCCCGACCGCTCAGCCTAAGCCATCGGCCAAACGCTCGCCATCTCAGAGAATTTCGGCGGTGGCGACCAAACAATCAACCTTTTCCGCTAAACTGATCGATCCTGTTACCATTCAGGCTTCGCCCGAAAAATGCTTACTCGTAACAAAACTCAATCACAACGCAAACGCCTCTAGGAAAAGCATGCAATGCTAAAGCTCCTACTAACCGTCACCTTCATCCTGGCCACTTGCCCCACCACACACCTCTCCGCCGAAGAGGTCCGGCATTCTTTCCTGGGAGTCGGCAAGGCCAACCAGGTTGTTATTGTCGAAGAAGATGGAACCATTGGCTGGCAGTTCCCAATGCCAGCCAGCGATGGCTGGTTATTGCCTAATGGCAACGTCCTGCTCGCAATCTATCCAACAAAAGAATTCCCTCACGGAGGCGTCGTCGAAGTTGAACACGCCACGAAAAAAATTGTGTTCCAATACCAAGGGCAGCAGAAAGAGATAAGCACCGTCCAACCGCTCCCCGACAACCGTTTTCTCATTTCGGAATTAGGCCCCAATCCACGGGCCATTGTCGTTGACCGTCAAGGCAAAATCACTCAGCAAACACCCCTATCCTGTCAAACCGACAATTTCCACATGCAAACCCGCATGCTCCGAAGACTCCCAAACGGAAACTACCTCGCCCCGCACCTGCTCGATTTCGCCGTGAAGGAATACTCTCCCGTGAGCGGCAAAGTCATCCACACGATCAGCACGGATGAGCGAGGTCGAGAAAAGCGAGACTGGCCGTTCACCGCAATTCGCCTCGCCAACGGCAACACAGTGATCGGTTGCACGAATGGCAATCGGGTGATCGAAGTTCACCCCTCAGGAAGGATCGTGTGGAGTGTCACCAACGAAGACCTGGGCGAAACGCTGCTGGATGACGCGTGCGGCGTCCAACGCCTCCCCAACGGCAACACGGTCGTGACCAGCTATCACGCCAAAGGCGATCAGGTGAAATTATTTGAAATCACGGCTGCCAAGCAGGTTGTCTGGCGATACTCGGGCATGAATGCCGGCTTCCATCATTTCCAGATCCTCACGACCAATGGACAACCGATCCGTGACAACACGTGGAAATAGAGAGCAGTAGCAGATTGTCAGAAAACGTGTGCGTTCGTCACGACGGAATGAACAAACTGCGAAAGCTACAGATAGGGGCTTGAAGTTGCTCCCCATCGAGCAATGGGATTGCTTCACCCTGCAGAACATCATCGTGAGAACAATCCCACGGTTGAAAACACCAGGCTAGATTTTTGGCTCGAACAAAACTCGATTCGATGACACCCTTCTCAAGGCCGGCAGCTATCGAGTTTGAGTCGTCTATCGGTCGAGGTCCAAATCCATCACAAACCATTTTGAACTTGGATCCCGAAGCGTACGTTTGATTTGTCGTGCACCGTGTTCTCGCAAAAACGAGGGTCCATGGTGTGTCTCACGAAAACAAAAGCGACGCGGCAGATCAACGTACAGGGAACGCGGTGGCGGATAGCATGCCAACCGTTTAATTTTGTTCCCAGTGGAAAACGTGTAATAGAAGATTCGTTTCGGAGCCAACATCGATCGCACCATTGCGATCGTCGCAGCCAGCATGGCTTCACTCCATATTCTCCGATAGGGTTGCAACCATCGCTGCACATATTGTTTCCATCTCGACCGATCTACAACGGCAGCCATCGAGTTTGCAACCGCGTCGCGCACCCAATCACTTTGCACTTCCTCAATCAGCACCTCTTTCGAATCGGGATCAAAATCAATCCTGGACCAGGCGAGAGTAAAATCGGGCTTGGCCGCAATGGGATGCAGATCACACTGCAATTCTCCCCGAGCCTCCCGCAACAACCGTTCCATCTCGCAAATATGACGCATCGGTAGGTTCAACTGCAGAACTAAGTTCACACCCGATCTCGCCATTTGGTGCCAGGACCGTCTCCATCGTTCGCCCGGCAATGGCCACTGACCAAAAGTCAAACGAAACACCTGATATGGGTAAACCCATCGCGATTGCAGATCTTGAACGCGGAGCTGCCGGTCGCTCACTCGCGACAACACTTGTCGCACCAATGGCCTACACAACAACGGTTGAAATTGCGACTTTTTCAGTTCTGCAATGCTGCGACCGGAAGCCACCACATCCTCGAGCAACATGAGCGCATATCGGTCTTTAAAATAATAAAAGAGCAAACGACCAGAAGGAGATCGCTCGATGATTCGATCCAATACGGCTTGTTGCATGACGCCCTCACGTTTTCTGAACCCCGTTCAGCTTTGGACATTGCCCCTACGACATTCCGGCTAAAGACTTCGGTAGTCAGATAAGGTTCATCAAAAAATGTCCGTATTGTGTTAATTTCCGATCGGCATCGACGGGATCGCTTCAGATCATTCGCAACCGCAACTGAGTTCCCGTCACACCGATCTGGCGCGCCGTTTCGGACGGAATGACGAAGAAATCAACGCCCAGATCGCGTGAACATTCGTCTTTCATCTCGCGGTGAGCGCAGCGCATGACTTGGGCCGCCAAGATACCTGTTTCGAAACCCAAGTACGCGACATGATCCGAGTAATTGCTAGTTCAGCAGCCGTTTCTCGAATTACAAGAGGAATCGGATGAACGGACCGCCAATGTGCCGTATTCTTCTATCAGTCGAAGGTATTGCCTGCGACGATACCACCGCAACCTAACCTGATAGCGATCGACGAATGAAAGTTGAGTGGTCTTCCCTGTTTCCCACTTCTTGTTGAAATCATCCTTATTCATTCGATACAGAACAGATGATTTTCACCGCGGATGAATAATTGATTATCGACAGCCGCAGGTGTCGCATCGACCGTTTCTCCGACTGAGTTCGTCGCCAACACCGCAAACTCATCCGCGTCTTCGATCACGACGGTCGTCCCGCTTCTCCCGGTCAAATAGACTCGCCCCCCCGCCGCAATCGGCGATGCGTAGATGCTCCGCAACCCGGGCACTCGTCTTGACTTGTAAAGCGGCTCACCAGTCTGCGAGTTGACACACGACAATACGCCTGACTTGCCTTTATAGAAATAAATGCGACCTTCCGATAAGAGCAAGGAAGCGATATCGGGTGTATCTCGCTCAATCGTCCAAACCACCTGATCGGTACCTTCGATGTCCCCTCGCCCGTCCATACGAAAGGCGCCAAGGAACGCTCCTCGAAAGCCACTACCAACAAATACAAGACCATCGCCAGCAACCGGTGAGGCGACAGGTCGTTGAGTTTGGCCAGCGCACCGCCACAGTTCTTCACCGGTAAACAGGTCGTAAGCACGAGCAAAATTTTGGCCATTCATGATGACCTGTTGCCGGCCATCATGTTCCACAACCAAAGGAGTCGCCCAACATGTCGGCTCATCACGAGCTGTCTTCCAAATGGTCTCTCCGTTTGCTTTATTGAGCGCAAACAGATAAGACTGGCCTTCATGGTCCCATGGAACGAGAATTTTCTCGCCGACGAGTGTCGGTGAACTCCCTTCACCAAAACCGGCTCGACAGCGCATTTCACCAAGGTCATCTCGTTTCCAAACAAGATCTCCATTCATCGAATAACAGAAAAGACCTCGTGAGCCAAAATGGGCAAAAACGTGTTCGCCATCGGTACACGGCGATGCAGATGCAAAACTGTTTGTCGCATGCGTTCCTTCATGAGGCGTGGCAATGCACGCGGTTCGCTCCCAGCGTCGTTCACCAGTAGATCGATCGAAGCAGAAAAGCTTGAATTCGAGTTCCGAAGTCGCTGCCCCGCGACGACCACGCCGGCCGCGTCGATTACCACGTGGAGTCTCCGCGCTGTCGGTCGTCTCCACCAACTTCGCATTTTCACTCTTCGTGGGTACCGCGGTGACGACGAACACCTGATCGCCCCAAACAATGGGAGATCCGGAACCCCGTCCGGGGATTTGCACTTTCCATTTCACATTCTCGCTATCGCTCCACCGAATGGGCGGCGACGCCGTCGTCTCATTGCCGTTACCCTGCGGACCCCGCCAATGAGCCCAATGTTCTGCATGCCCGGCGGTAGAAGTCGAAAGTAAGATAAAAACAAAAAGAAGATGTGGATTTTTCATGTCTCGTTCCATTGAGCCGCAAGTTTAGCATGAATCAACGATTGGGCCCCCCGCAGGGTAAAACCCCATGATGCAACAATTTCACCCAGAATCAAGCCGAACGGGTCATGATCGGGCTTCGTGCGTTCATCAAGCTTAGAAAATGCGATTTATCAGAGCGACTCGCTGGATTTCTCGATTGACACGAAAAGCTACCCGCAAACTCTTCGACCTTCGTTCCTGCGGAAAGCTCGCTGCCGTCTAGGAAGAAACGGCGAGCGATCGGGTCCCCTTCGCTGGACGTTCGGCACGATTTGCAATCTCACCCAACATTCCCCGAAAAATAACGGCGTGCAATGGGTAGAGACTGTACCAGTAGGCTAAACCCGCGAGTCCAACCGGATCAAAAATTGCTGTCTGTCGGATATTGGAACCGTTTTCTGTCGGCGTTACTTCGAATTCGAGCCACGCCCGGCCGGGGACTTTCATCTCTGCAGATAGCCGCAACCGGCGATCCGGGATAAATTCCTCCACACGCCACCAGTCGAGAACGTCACCGACTCGCAGCAACTCGGGGTCTCTCCGGGCCCGCCGTTTACCGACACCTCCACACACCAAATCGATTCCGCCTCGAATGCTCCAGAGCAGATCTGCGAAGTACCAACCCTGCTTCCCACCGATTCGCCGCACGGGCGCGAAGGCTTGGTGTGGAGAGACCTTCACCGTGACGTCTCGCGAGTCGACTATTCGGTTACCAAACCGCACTCCACCCCAACGTCGGACGCCACGGGCGGATGACAAGGCATCGGACCAGCGTGTCTCAGTGATGGCGTGATCCTCCTTGACTAGCGCCCGCTCGATGGATTCCGTTAGACCTCGTGGCCTAACGCTAAATTCGGTTAGCGCCGAAGAGTCTTTTACAATCGTTGGATTCCGCATGCTGTCGATCAGTTTGCGACCCACACGCGCGTAGATCGGTGTTACTAAACCGAGCCACAAGCTTGAGAGCCTTGGCGTGAGGACTGGGACGGACACGAACCATCTTTTCAGCCCTCGCAATCGCGAATACTCTCGCATGATATCGCCGTAGCTCACCGCTCTCGGACCGCCAATTTCGAACATCCTACTTTCCATCCCTGGCCAGTCGAGAGCTTCGATCAGGTAGTCCAACAAATCTTCCACGGCAATGGGTTGGGCCCTTACACCCACCCACTTTGGACAGATCATTACGGGCAAACGCTGCACGAGGGCCCGCACCAGTTCGAAGGACAGACTTCCAGAGCCAATCACAATAGAAGCTCGAAATTCGATCACCACGCAGCCAGAGGACTGAAGCACTTCACCCACTTCGTGTCGGCTCCGCAGATGCGGCGACAGTTCGTCGTCATCGTCGCCCAAGCCACCCAAATAAACGATGCGTTTGACACCTGCTTCCCGGGCCGCATCAGCAAAATTTTGGGCTGCGATACGATCCTCGTGCTCAAACGAGCCCCTCGACCCCATTGAATGTACCAAATAGTAGGCCGTTTCGATTCCCGACATCGCGGGAACCAACGACTCGCCGTCTAGCACGTCTCCCGCTACGACCTCTGTACCTTCACCCACGCGACCTTCGAGGTTCACGGGTGTTCGAGCAAGACAGCGGACGGATACACCGCGGGCCTCGAGCAGCGGCAAGAGACGTCCGCCAACATATCCAGATGCGCCGGTCAATAAAACGAGTTGGTTTGTTTTCATCATCGCGATACCGTCTGTACTGCTTCCGTAATGGTCAAAGTGTTGAAAGCTTGGCCGACCATCCACAGAACCAACGCTCCCCGAGCGGTCCAAGCGAACGTTCGAAACCAATTTCCCAAAACGAGCCTGCGCTGCACGTCCAGATCGTAAGAAACGGTGAGCGAAGCGTGCTGCGGAACCTGCACGGTGTAGGTGACAAGCCAAATCGATACGAGTAAAGCCAAACCGAGCCAAATTGCGCTTTCGCCCACACCGATGGGTGGATACCAAATCATTAAAAGTGCTGTCGCAAGTTCAGTCAACATGAGCGGGCCAACCACCCACATCGTGAGACGCTGATGATCCATTTCATATCGACGAAAACCTTCGCGACCCACCTGGGCAAGCAGCGGATAATGAACCA
This sequence comes from Pirellulaceae bacterium, assembly GCA_029243025.1. Classification (NCBI taxonomy): domain Bacteria; kingdom Pseudomonadati; phylum Planctomycetota; class Planctomycetia; order Pirellulales; family Pirellulaceae; species Pirellulaceae bacterium. The sequence continues at coordinate 81,136 of JAQWSU010000034.1, forward strand.
CCTGCACAAACCAAATCAGCCCGACCATGGACAAGGTGGCAGCCAGTTGTAGCAGGAAGGTCCATTGAGTCATTGAGTTCATCTCGTTCTACTCGGTAAAAACTGAAAAAGTGGGAGAAGCCTCGATCTCCCAACGAATCTTCGCACAGGCTCCTCAGCTTGATTTCCAGTTGTTTTTTGAGCCTGCAGAGCGATTGCCCTCGCCGGATAGGGAAGAACCGCATTACAAACGAAAAAATAACGAGAAATGAAAAACCGCGTTGATGCAGACTAAATGACCGTCATCGCAAGTGTCGTGGCCAAGCGATTGTCATCGACCGCCCGCTGGGTAAACTACCGCACGATCCCTCAGCAACTGCTTTCGCCCCCCGAAACAAATCGGAGAGCCCAATGCTCCAAAGTCGCGATCCCAAACACCGCTCACTTAAATCCACGAAAGATTCGCAAGCCGTTTGGCGTGTGGAAGTGTTTTACGACGGCGACTGCCCCCTCTGCCTACGTGAAATCAGAATGCTCCGACGTTTGGATCGAGACCAACGAATTCGATTCACCAATCTCGCATCTTCGACCTTTGATCCCGCATCGCTAGGCAAAACCACGACGGAATTAATGAATGAAATCCATGGGCGTTTTCCCGACGGTCGCTGGATCGTTGGTGTCGAAGTTTTTCGACAATTGTATAGTGCGGTGGGATTTGGAAATCTGGTTCGTTTGACCCGATTGCCGATCATTTGTCATGGTTTGGAGGTAGGCTATCGACTGTTCGCCCAACACCGACTCAAGCTGACCGGGCGATGCTCAGCGAACTCGGGATCGTGCTCCGCGTGAACAACAACGGGTTTGCTTCCTTCACCGGGGTTGGCATTTCGTGCACGCGAAAACTCTTCTCGCTCCCAGAATCCACGAATCAATCGGTGCGTCGCATTGAATACATCGATCACGCTTGTACACGAGCAATCGCTCACTGCGATTCATTCGACTTCTTGGCTTGCCCACGTCTTTCGGATCGGCCACGATTATCCGATTGTACTTCACACCGATTTTCAGTAGCGAGCTAATCTGTTGCCACAACAAATCGAACTGCTCGCGTGAGATCGCATTCCCAGGAGTGTCGGGATTCATTCGCAAGAGATGCAAAACTTCGCTTCGGTAGACGTTACCGACTCCCGCAATCACCGCTTGATTCAACAATAATGTGCCAATGGCAGCACGACTCTTGTGAATTCGTTCCCAAACACGCTCTATATCCGCGTCGTCTCGCAACGGATCGGGGCCAAGGCGGGTTTGAATCGCCGCCCAATCATTTTTTGTTATCACTTCACAAGCAGTTGGCCCATTCAAGTCAAACGCTTTATTGTCACCAACCGCCCGCAATCGCACTTGCCCTCGGGGTTCCGGCGGTGGAGTTTTGTGCCGCCGAAATTTACCATACAGACCCAAATGAATGTGCAGACGTCGTCCTCCCGACCAACCGTAACACAGGTGTTTCCCATGCGCTTCCACCTCTTGGAGAGTGCGACCGTTCAGAATCTCCGCCCCTTCCTCGAAGCGACCTTGGGGTGACGACAGCTTGATCCTTTGGCCAACGAAATCACGCCGGTGATCTCGTGCAATGCGATGGATCGTGTGGCCTTCGGGCATCTTACACCTTTCGTTGAAGCCAAAGCTTTTTGCCTGTCGGAGATCGCCGTCCCGTTGCGAGCCTACGAATGATGTATTCCCTCACGCGGTCGGACGCTGCGGCATTTGTCGCTGCAATAGCGAACGAAGGGCCAATTTTTTGCCCATTTTCTTCGCCAAACGAAAGGCCGATTACAGACGACGCAAATCTTCTCCGGCAAACGTTTTCCTTTTGGTTGTCCGGTCATCGCCACCTCGGCAGCAGTCAGCCTTCGCTTGCGGGCACTTCGATTATCTTTTTCGGCACTTTGTAACTGTCTCAGCTTAGTGGCACGATTTGAGCCGACAAGGGACCTGAACGGAGGTTCTCAGTACTCTCGCACTTGCCGTTCAGGGGCGGTCTGCTACTAAACCGTCGTGCTAATCGAAAATCATCTCAACAAAGCTCCTGGGAACCCGCGAAAATGTCGGAATCTAAGCCATCTGCGTCGTATCTGATCATCGGAGCCTCTGGGGGCATCGGGTCAGCCCTGTCTCAACGTCTTCGCAGCGCAGGGCATCGCGTTTTCCTAGCCAGCCGAGAGAGTGAGCGTCTGCAAACGCTCGCGAACGATCTGAATGCGCCGGCGCGAAGCGTGGACGCGACCTGCCTCAGCGACGTTCAATCCTGTTTCGAACAGGGCATCGAAGAATTTGGTAGCCTCGACGGAGTCGTCAATTGCGTGGGTTCGGTCTTATTAAAACCGGCACATCTAACGAGTGAAGAGGAGTGGCAGGACACGCTTCGTATTAACTTAACATCTGCCTTTGCCACCGTGCGTGGTGCGGCAAAAACGATGCTAAAGAAAGGTGGTTCAGTCGTACTGATGTCTTCGGCCGCGGCCCAGATCGGCTTGCCAAGTCATGAGGCGATCGCCGCCGCGAAGGCAGGAGTGATTGGTCTCGCAAAATCCGCCGCTGCCTCCTATGCGGGTCGCGGCTTGCGATTTAACGTGGTGGCACCCGGCCTTGTGAAGACACCGCTAACCGCAAAAATCTGGCAATCAGAGCGATCGTCTGCTGCCTCCGTTGCGATGCATCCCGTAGCTCGACTCGGAACTCCCACCGATATCGCTTCGATGATCGACTGGCTGTTGCAGGCTGAAAACTCTTGGGTAACGGGAGAAGTTTTCTCCATCGACGGTGGACTTAGCTCCGTCCGAGCTGTGCCGCGTAGTGGAAATCGTTAAGCCGTTTCGACGGAAACATCGTGCAATTTTCCCAAATAGCGATAAAGTAAGAGCCGCTCAATTCCTCGCTCAATTGCCCGATTATCCGAAAGATAATCGGCAATGGTTTCGTCCTTGACGCCCATTGCTTTAAGACGTCCTCGCAGATCAAACCAGGTTGGCAACCAAACCATGATCTCGCGAAAACGATCAACTCCACCCACTCTCTTCATGAAATATTTATAATTGAGGATGTAAAAAACCATCTCCTGAAAAGGGGATTCGGTTTGGCAAAATCCTGTTTGGTCGTAAATGTAGTGACCAGCAGCCGGCAGCCACTCCATTTTTTTGAGATGCAGCCGCTTCGCGATCTCAATTTCTTCGTCAGTGAATAACATTCCCAGACCCGTTCTCGTTTTTCGTCTCTCTGGCGGGCGACTTGTCTGAATTCAACTTTCAGTTCGCATTACCATTAGAAAAGAGATTTTTGTACCTGATGATCGTTCTTTATAGGCGTCTGGAGTTCGTTGAGTAGTCCCAAGACCCGTCCTGCAACCGCCATACCGCTCAGAAACGCGCCTTCCACACGCGGTCCTCCGCACCAATCTCCACATGCGAAAGCCCGAACATGATCGTCCGCAAGACATTTTTTCGGTAGCGGGTTGCCTGGAAGCGCATATCGCCAACGGTGTGCTACCTGGAAAGACGGCTCTCGAGGCGCAAGTCCAGTCGCTTTCCAAAATTCATCAAACAACCGCCGGCCGGCTTCCCGCTGCTCAAGCCCTAAGTTTTCTTGCGACCAGTCGGACGTCGCATGAACCACCCACGTCTCTGAGGCATCATCTCGTTGCGGTTTGCTGCTGTTTCGAGCAATCCAGCTAATCGGCGAATCGTGAACGAAGGCCGCATCAAGCTCAAGTTCTAACGTTTTTGGAAACGCGATCATCAGAGCCCAGCATCCATTAATCGTAACTCTCGAGGCAGCATTTGCCAGAGTTGGTGCGGCTTGCAAGAGAGCCGATGTCTGTGCCGCAGGCGCCGAGACAATCGCAAGGTCGAATCGTCCCAGATCCCTGTTTTCATCATCCGTCAATCGCCACTCATCTTCCATTCGTTCAAGCGGTGCGACTTGCGTTCCAAATCGCACATCCAGTTCATGGGCGAGATGCTTGCAAATGGCATTCATTCCGGGGACCCCCACATGCCGAGTTAACCCTTTTTTTTCTTCGATGACTTCGCCATCTCTCAAGACAACAATCTGTCCCGACCAAGGTGCAACGACGCCAATCTGGGTCCATGATTCCACGTACCGACGAAAACGCGAATCACGCACCGTAAAATATTGGGCACCATGGTCAAACCGCAGTTCCTGATCGGCCCGCCGCGTCGACATGCGGCCACCGACTCCTCGGCTTTTTTCAAAAACGGTCACTTGGCAACCATGATCCGCCAACGTTCGTGCACAGGTCAATCCGGATAACCCGGCCCCGACCACAGCCACTCTCGGAATCGGATCAAATAAGGGTCGCGTTGCTTTCTGCAGAAAAATCTTCGGATCGAGTCGTTTCGCGTGGTGTTCAGTCGACCGATCACGAACAGAACCAAAAATTGGCCGTTCGGGGGAAAACGGGCGATCAAATTGTCCCAAACACCAAAGAATGCCCCCCAACGAAGCAGGATCTCGGCCGTCGAGTGCGTACCGATGATTTAGGTCGGTCATCATGGACAATGCCCGCTTGGCATCAACCGTCCAATTCAGCAACGTTTTGCCCCAAGTCATCCGAACATTGTTGTGAAGTTCGCCCTGCATCAACAGAGATCGCTGTGCTGCATCCCATAACTGATCGGCCGTTTTTCCGCGGGCCAATTGCTCCCAGCAGAGCAGATCAGATCGGCGATCGCTGACGTGATCATCGAGGGTCGCGACAGCCCACGCGGGCAAGGCCGACACACGCGCATGCTCAGCTCGATGAAAGCAAAAAACGTACGCCATTTCACGCCAAATCAACAATTCATCAAGAAACTTTTCCGCGCCGGCGTGGTCCATTTCCGAGGCCTCGCGGGCAAGTCGCATCGGCGACACCATGCCGTAGTGCAGATAGGCCGACATGCGGCTTACGCCATCAACAAGCGGATTATTCCGCAGCCGAGCGTAATCAACCAGTTTGTCTTTTTTAAACGCGTCCCACCGCTGATAACCTGCGGTTGATCCACCCTGCGTGTGTGGCACAGGGCCAATCGAATGATCGATTTCGCAACTCGCCACCGCCTCATCGATCCGGCCATTACTAAAATCGAACGGTTCAAAAGGCAAATTAGCGGGAATGCTTGCCACAACTTTGGGAGTCAATGGCTTCGCCAAGAGACCCAATCGTTCCTCACGAAGGCGGCGGGTTGCATCGCGATAAGCAAAGGCACGCTCGTAGGATTTAGGTACCAACTGCATGGGCACAACACATGACGTGTCAACAGCCAGAACCGGCACAGGAACGGCTCGTGATAGAACAGTGGTCCACCGACGTAACGGGTCAACTGGCATATCTTCCGTGACAACCGTGGCGGATCGCCGTGCCAGCGTTTTCAAATGCTCTCCTCGATGGCCTGGGCGCTCAAGAAAAAAGGAATACGCCACGCCAAGTTTTGTGAGCGAAGCTTGCACGTCGCCAGCGGCCTGTATGACAAACGTATGATGCCGGTCCGATGCGAAACGATAACGCTCGGACAACCCGTGATAGACGAATACGGGTAATTCCAGCTGATTCGCCAAACCGATGGCAGCCTCTAATGCTGGGTTTTCCGCAGCGCGTATGGCTGTACGCATCCAATACAGCACGAACTCCCCACTTCCCGGAAACGATTGAGAGCGCAGGCATCGGCTGCGCTCCCGTAATTCACGGGGCAGGCTAGCAAGGCAATTTTCCAAGGTGGGAATCGGTTCGATCATGACGAGAAGTACATCCCTTCCACCGCAAACAGATAATTAACACCAACCAGACATCCTCGAACATCAGCTGCAGGCATCCGGGTTTAACAGCACCATAGCCATCGACAGAACAACGACAAACGCAGGCAATCCGCTTTAGATTTATTGATTCGACTCTGACTCAACGATTCCCGAGCTAGTTTCCCGGATTTTTCGAAATTCTCGCACACTACTACCAGCCCCACTTGGCAAAAGCGCAAAGCTGCATTTAATAACTCACCCCTTGTGGCTGTCGCCTCAGCCGGTCCCACCTTCCAATGTCCACGCCGGGGCCGGCTGTTTTTATATCCGGAAAGAAAGCAGACCAGATGCGTGCCCACCAAAATTTTATGCGTCGGGCGATAAAGGTTGCAAAACAAAACCCAACGGCTCCATTTGGTTGCGTGTTGGTCGATTCAAAAACCGAGCGGGTGGTCGCCGAGGGCATTAATCAAACAAGCGTCAATCGGCTGTTGCATGGCGAAATGGATGCAATTCATCGCTACTCGGATCTTGGAAAACATGACTGGTCCGATCTGCGACTTTATTCCACCGCCGAGCCCTGCTGCATGTGCCAAGGAGCGGTGGTTTGGCTCGGCATCCCCATCGTTTGTTTTGGGACGTCGATCCAAAAGCTACGTTCCTACGGTTGGAGGCAACTCGACATTTCAGCGAAAGAAGTGGTCTTGAGCGCTCCGTTCGCCCGATGTCAGATTGAGAGTGGAATCCTAGCAACTGAATGCGATGAGCTCTTCCGACAGGCAAGAACGTAAACCATGCAATCTGATATCGATGTCATCATTGTGGGTGGCGGCCTAGCCGGCCTGACCTGCGCCCATCATCTCACCAACCAGGGTCTCCGTTGTCGTCTTTTCGAGGCGAACGACCGCGTGGGTGGACGGATTTCCACTGACTTCAAGGATGGCTTCCGACTCGATCGAGGCTTTCAAGTATTCTTGACAGCGTACCCGGAAGCCCGCCGAGAGTTTGACTACGACCAATTAAATTTAAAGCGATTCGCCCCTGGTGCATTGATCCGTTACGCAGGAGCTTTCCGACGTTTCAGCGACCCTTGGCGATGCCCCCAACAGGCTATCGCCACCGCAATCTCTCCAGTTGCGACGCTCAAAGACAAACTTCGGTTGGCGAAATTTAGACGCGAAGCGGTTGGACTGTCGATCGAGCAAATTTATCATCGGCCGGAGACTACCACCCTAGAGATGTTACGACAGCGAGGATTCTCTGAAACCATCATCCAGCGTTTTTTCCGACCTTTTTTCGGCGGCGTCTTTCTAGACAATCATCTTGCGACTTCCAGCCGGATGTGCGAATTCGTCTTCCAAATGTTTTCGCGAGGTGATGCAGCGCTACCATCCAAGGGAATGGAGCAACTGCCTCTCCAACTCGCAAAACGCTTGGGAGATTCTGTCGTCCAGTTGAATTGTCCGATCACCTCGGCAAGCGAAACGGGAGTGGTCACGTCTACAGGCGAACGCCTTCAGAGTCGCGCTGTAGTCATTGCCACCGAAGCCCCGACTGCCGCGAAGTTATTGGGAACCGTCGCACCCGCTCCGGCAAGAAGTGTCCGCTGCATCTATTTTGCGGCTAACCGACCTCCAATTCGGGAGCCAATTCTCGTACTGAACGGTGATGGAATCGGCCCCATCAACAATCTCTGTGTTCCGAGCATGGTCTCAGCAGATTACGCCCCGGCAGGCAAGTCACTCGTCTCCGTCACGGTGACCGAAGAAACAGATGAAGCGTCAGAATCGCTGATTAAGAGGCTGCGATCTCAGCTGAAAGATTGGTTCGGACCGTCAACAGACGAATGGACCCACTTACACACGTACCACGTCCGACATGCGTTACCATCCCAAGTCCCACCAGCGCTCGAGCCGGTGGAAAAACCGGCTTTCATCCGAGATGGTCTTTATATCTGCGGCGATCATTGTGACACCGCCTCCATCAACGGTGCAATCGCAGCCGGGCGGCGCGCAGCGATCGCAGCCCATTCTCACTTCGAATCAAATTGAGTCGTATCATGTCGACCACCAACAACTCCGCCTGCCGCAACCTCGTTATCATCCTCGGAGACCAGCTAAACCAAAACTCGTTGGCATTCGGAAATTTCGATTCCGCGCAGGATGCCGTCTGGATGGCGGAGGTCGCCGAAGAGTCGACACACGTCTGGAGCCACAAAGCACGGATTGCTGTTTTCCTTGCTGCGATGCGCCATTTTCGCGACGCGCTGCGAAAAAAAAGCTTCGTCGTCCACTACCGCCAAATGGACGACCGCGGAAACAAGGGAACCTTGACAGCCGAACTTACCCGAATCGTCAAGAAGACAAAACCTCAGCGTTTGATTGTCGTCAAGCCGGGAGAATGGCGGGTTCAACAAGACTTAATTGAGTTAGCTGAGAGCCTTCAGCTCGAATTGGAGATCCGAACCGACCGACATTTTTTCAGCACACCGGAGGAGTTTGCTGAGCACGCAGAAGGCCGCAAGCAATTGCGACTCGAATACTTCTATCGAGAACTGAGAAGGAAACACGATGTCTTGATGGAAGGTAAGCAGCCGGAGGGTGGCAAATGGAACTACGATGCCGACAATCGGGGCTCATTCGGAAAAGAAGGACCTGGCAAACTCAAAATGCCGAAGCGATCGAATCCGGCTGAGATCACGCAGGACGTCATCGCCCTAGTAAACCGAAAGTTCTCAAAACATCCTGGCACGTTGGATAACTTCGACTGGCCCGTGACTCCGAAGCAGGCAAAAGCGACCTTGTCTGACTTTGTGAAGAATCGTCTACCAAACTTTGGCGACTATCAGGATGCGATGTGGACCAACGAGCCCTATTTGTACCACGCCAAAATTTCGGCTGCGTTGAACCTGAAATTACTCGATCCCCGTGAAGTCATCGAACAGGCGGTAGTGGCCTATCGTACCCGACAAGCTCCACTCAACAGCGTCGAGGGCTTCGTTCGACAGATCCTTGGCTGGCGTGAATACGTTCGGGGCATTTACTGGCTGTACATGCCCGAATATCTGGAACGAAACGAACTCCAAGCAAGTGAGCCATTGCCCGACTTCTACTGGACCGGGAACACCGAGATGACCTGTCTCCAGCAAACCATCCACCAAACATTGGAATACGGATACGCGCACCACATCCAAAGATTGATGGTCACCGGATTATTTGCTCTCCTACTGGGCGTGGATCCAAAAGCGGTCCACCAATGGTATCTGGCGGTTTACGTCGACGCAGTTGAGTGGGTTGAACTACCGAACTCACTTGGCATGTCACAGTTTGCCGATGGCGGCGTGATGGCCAGCAAACCCTACGTGGCCACCGGCAAGTACATACAACGAATGAGTAACTATTGCAGCAACTGCCGCTTCGATCCGGCGAAAGCCACCGGTGAGGATGCTTGCCCATTCACAACACTGTACTGGGACTTTTTGGTCCGCCACAAAGAAGAATTGACCGGTAACAATCGAATGGCCATGCAATTAAAAAACCTAACACGCAAGAAAACGAGCGAGTTAAACGAGATGCAGTTGCAGGCAACCGAGTTTCGCAGTTCACTCAAACCGGAAGCAACGGCGTAGTTCCAGACAGGTTGAATCGCCGGAACGGGGTCCCGCCAACAAATGATGCGAACATCCGGATGAGCGAGTAAAAGACAGCCGACGCGACAAAAGCCTATCGAACGACCAACCCGCGATTTTCGTTGGCGCGATAATTGACTGGTCCGAACATCTGAGCCGCCCATTTTCAGATCGCGCGTCCGAGGCCATCTTGCCCTGCGGTTGCCATCGACGTGCCTAAGGACTCGCCGCATCATTCCACCAGAACGAAATGCAAATAGTCGAGCCCAACGAACCATTGTTCACGGCAGGCGGATTCGCACCAACATTCGCACCAACATTCGTTCGGGCATTCGCTCGGGCATTCGCTCGGGGCCACTCATTGAACCTGCAGTCAAATGCATTCGGCCCAAGTCTCAGGACTTGGCAAGCTGCTGATGCCTCCAACGGAAAGGGCCGACAGCAGGCACGATCATAACGTTCCTAGCGAAAATCCGTACGAACGTCGTTTTTCGTCCGCACAAAATGGAATCCGCCTTCGTTCGGGCAATCATGGGCGGCGGCCCAGGAAGATTGCTGCCAGCTTATCCGAAAGACAACCTAAAATTGGTGTATGGCCAAATCAATTCAAAAACGAAACCTCTATCTTTGCGGTGGCCTGCAAGGCAGCGGTTCGAGCCTTGTGTCATGGTGTTTCCTGCAACGCCATGATCTGAATGGCATTTTTGACACCGCACACGACATGGTCCCGAAGCTTCCAGATCTTCCGGGTTCGATTCACACTTGGTGTAAGATCACGACCTGTTGTTTTCGCATCTCCGAACTGAAGGATTACTATGCGAGTCTTGGTTGGACCGTCAGGCCGATTCTGGTCACGCGTGACGTTCGAGAAGTTTGGTCGTCCTTGCAGAACAAGCAGTACGGTCGAAATGCCACAACCGCAGAGGATCCGCCGCTACGCTTGCGCATGTTGCGATTTCTTTCCGACTGGCAAATTGCCGTTGAAGAAGGCTGGACCACCATTCGATACGAATCCCTCCTCTCCAACCCGCAGCAAACACTTACTTCCACCTGCGATTCCCTGGAACTGCTTTGGGACCAGGGGATGATTGATTGGCCAAAGCACCGAGACGAAATTGCAGACGCACGTTACGGCAATGTAAATTTCCTTGCGTCACGAACAAAAGGTTTATTGGAGACAATTGATTTAAAACATTCGGGGCAATTGAAAGGTGCGATCGCCGAAGCCGACTTAGGCTGGCTCGAGGAAACTTTCGCCAAATACAATCTCGCATGCAACTATCCCGATAAGCGGATCCCCCTCGAGAGTCCACACGGATACGCAGTTGCGGATTTCGAAGCCTCCCGCCGATCCGAGTGGACCCGTAAGGCAAACCATCAAACCTGGTTGCATCGGATCGGCCTACGACGGTAGGCTATTGCCATCCACCCACTCGAAATCAACAGACGGCGAAAACTACGAGTCTGCCTCGGCTCGACTGCCTTTCGAGCCAACCGTGCTGCGAACATCAGATCATCGCTCGTCGCCAATCACAATCGGAGCAAGCCACCATGTCAAGCACGTATCAGGTGGCAGCAATCGGCGAAATGCTTTGGGATATTTTTCCGAGCGGACCGCGATTCGGTGGCGCCCCCGCCAATTTCGCTTGCAGCCTCGCCAACCTCAGCGGCCCCCAAACGCATGTGTCGTTGATAAGTGCTGCCGGCAACGACCCGTTGGGAAGGGAGGCCATTTCGTCGCTCCAGCTTCATGGCGTTGACACGGAACGTGTCAAGGTCCTGCCCCAACCCACAGGCAAAGTGCTGATCGAATTGGATCAGGACGGTCGGGCGACCTACGAGTTTGCGTCAGACACTGCCTGGGACAACCTACCCTGGTCCGAGGATCTGCTCACGTTCGCCGAAAGCTTAGATGCTGTATATTTTGGCACGCTAGGCCAACGGGACAACGTGTCTCGCGACACGATCCTGCGTTTCCTCAACGCTACCCAGGAACAAACCTTTCGAATTTTCGACCTCAATCTGCGGCCGCCCTTCATCAATGACGGTCATATCCTAGCCTCGATTGAAGCTGCCAATGTCCTCAAGCTAAATGACGAGGAGCTACCTATCCTTGCTCAACTCTGCAGGATCACCGGTTCCGACCGCCGAATACTCGAGCAGCTCGCGGATCGCTTTCAGTTTCGGGCGATTGCATTAACACGCGGTGCAGAGGGCGCCTTTCTACTACGGGGATCCGAATGGGACGACCGTCCAGCAGCGATCACTAGAATTGTCGATACGGTGGGCGCTGGTGACGCGTACACAGCCGCTCTTGTGATGGGACTTCTTCGCAACGATCCTCTCTCCATTATCAACGAAAAGGCGTGTACGGTTGCCGAATTCGTCTGCACCCAGGCGGGCGCAACTCCACACCTCCCCGCCGCAATCACGAAAATTCGCCCAAATTAACGGCAGTCGGCGATCAACAGTCCGCACCTGATCCGGCGAGCGATATTTCGCAACAATCCGGCCCCTTCAGCGCCCTACTCTTTTCGTGATGACTCCTCTGAGAAGCGCTATCAGCTCCTCCAAAGGTTCTCACCGTCCTGTCGTTGAAAACAGACCATTAACAAAACAATTTCATGTACAATATCACCCATGAATATCACCCATGAATATCACCGCCTGATCACTTACACACGAGTCACGCGTATGTTTCGTCCCCGACTTGCACTGTTGCCGAGCGTTTTCATTTGCGTCGCATTCTGGCTGCATGGGGTCTTCGCTCAAGAAACCAACTTGAAGGCGAACCATGCGGAAAATATGAAGCAGGGGACAAGAATATTCAAAGAGGATGTTCGTGCGATTCTGACCGAACACTGTGTAAAGTGTCACAACGCAAAATCCGCGAAAGCGGACTTCGACCTGTCTTCTCGCACAGCCTTAGTTGCATCAGGTCACCTTGGAGATTCTGCCGAAAACAGCCCGCTACTGAAACTGGTCCAACATCGGGAAGAACCCCATATGCCTCTGAAGGCACCCAAACTTGCCGCGGAGGAGATTGACGCCATCGCGAGATGGATCGACCTGGGTGCACCGTATGCCCAACCGTTGATCGCTGGGCGCACCGAGCCAGCGACCACAAGGATCACGGAGGACGATCGTAACTTTTGGTCCTTTGCACCGCTCGAGCGTCCAGCCGTGCCGCACGTCGTGGATTCTGATTGGTGCCGCACGGCGATCGACCATTTCATCCTGTCCCGTTTGCGTGACGAGGAAATTGCACCGAACCCTTGCACGCAACCGCAGCTTCTCATCCGTCGCGCCTATTACGGCCTCCTGGGTCTTCCACCCACGACGCAGGAGATCGACCAATTCACTCGGGACAGCAGTCCTGCTGCGTACGATCGCCTGATCGTACGATTATTGAACTCACGTCATTACGGCGAACGTTGGGCACGACATTGGTTGGACATTGCTCGCTTTGCCGAAAGCACGGGTTTCGAACATGACGATGACCGCCCCCATGCGTACCACTATCGGGATTTTGTCATCAAGGCATTCAACCAGGATTTGCCGTTCGATCAGTTCATTCGCTGGCAATTAGCAGGCGATGAATTGGCTCCGGACAATCCATTGGCCATGATGGCAACCGGTTTTCTTGGCGCGGGTCCCTCGGTGTCTCAATTAACAGAAGCTGAATTCGAATCAGCGAGGTACGATGAAATCGATGATATGGTAACCAACACGGGTATCGCATTCCTCGGTCTATCCATCGGCTGCGCGCGATGCCATGATCACAAGTACGACCCGATTCCAGCTGCGGACTACTACGCAGTGGCCGCGACGTTTGCCAAAACAGTACGAAGCGAAGTCGAGATGCCGGTCGAACCGGCGTCGCCAGCGGTTCCCGTTCAAATCACCGCCGACGGATTTACCCCTATCCGCAATCACGCTCACGATCGCGGATACCCCTACTTCTACGAGCACGTGCATTTTCTTCGTCGTGGCGATGTTGACCAAAAAGAGCAGGTGTGTCAGCCCGGCTTCGTGCAAGTTCTTCAACGCGGCAATCCACTGCACAAAGGCTGGCAGGTCCAAATTCCTGCAGGCTGGAAACGATCCGACTTTCATCGCGCGACGTTGGCAGGATGGATCACGGACCCGAATCACGGTGCGGGACATCTCGCCGCGAGGGTGATCGTCAATCGACTTTGGCAGCACCACTTCGGGCAAGGCTTGGTTGCCACACCGAATGACTTTGGCTTGCAAGGGGAACGTCCGACACATCCCGCACTACTCGATTGGCTCGCGTGTGAATTGATCGATCACCAGTGGAGTCTAAAACATATTCATCGACTGATCATGAACAGCGCGGTCTATTGCCAGAACGACTCCTTCGACGAAGTACGAGGCAAACTGGACCCTGGCAATCTGCTTCACTGGCGACGATCTCCACGGCGCCTTGAGGCAGAGGCAATTCGCGACGCGATGCTATTTGTTTCTGGCCAACTCGATACCACGATGTACGGGCCTGGCAGCTTGGACGAACGGATGCGCCGTCGCAGCATTTATTTCACCATCAAGCGGAGCAAACTGATACCAACCATGATGTTATTCGACTGGCCTGAGCACTTGGTAAGCATTGGGCAACGTCCTGTCACCACCACAGCTCCGCAAGCACTGTCCTTCATGAACAATAACAACACCCGATCGCAGGCAGAAAGCTTTGCCGACTACCTGCAAAGTAAATACCTCCCAATCAAAGCAGGGCAACCGGTCAATTGGCAACAGGCTATCGAACAAACCTATCGCATCGCCTACGCACGTCCCGTAAGCTCCGCCGAAGCCACGCAAGCGACAGCCTTCCTCAATCGTCAATTGGCACTTTACGATCAAGCAGAAGCGACCACCGGTGTGCGACTGGCGTTAACTGATTTTTCTCAAATGATCTTTAGCAGCAGTGAGTTTCTCTACATTCGTTGATGCAGGACAAAAAACCAAACTGTCATGACCATTTCCCCCACAAACCCTGCCATGCCATCCCGTCGCCAGATTTTACGGCAAGCGGGCTGCGGCGCTGGCCTACTCGGTTTAGCAACTCTCCTGCAAGACGAAGGACTGCTCGCGCAGCCCGCCTTGAATTCTCAGTCCCCCATGAACAGGCGACCGTCACATTTCCCGGCTGCCGCCAAACGCGTGATCTGGATCTTTGTGAATGGAGGCCCCAGCCACATTGACACATGGGACTACAAACCCAAGCTCGAAGGTTGGCATGGAAAATCGATCCATCAATTTGATTCCGGGTTTAAAAACACCACAGGATTTTTCAAAAATGCAGTTGGCCATTTGATGAAGTCGCCGTTTCAATTCACGGCTCGGGGTGAATCCGGCAAAATGGTCTCGACGATCTTTCCATACCTTGGTCAACATGTCGACAAGATGGCCTTTATCCACTCGGGCTACAGTGAATCCAATAACCATTCAACCGCGCTGTTTAAAATGAACTGTGGCATGCCACGGATGGGCTTCCCCTGCCTGGGCGCTTGGGTGACTTACGGTCTGGGCAGCCTGAGTCGTGACCTACCTGGTTTTGTCGTGATGAGCGACCCGCAGGGCCGTGGGCTCCCCAAGGCCCATGCGGCTAATTGGACGGCCGGTTTTCTACCAGGCGTCTATCAAGGAACTCATCTCAAACCCCAAGGACAGCCAATTGACAATCTGCAGCTACCCGACGGACTGACCACTGAGGCACAACAAAGCCAATTAGATTTCCTGAAGCAAACGAACCTGGCCCACCTTCGCTCCCATCTCGCTTCACCGGAGCTGGACGCGCGAATCGAGAGTTTTGAGCTCGCGTATCGCATGCAGTCCGCGGCGCCCGAGGCACTCGATATTGCTTCGGAACCGAACCACGTCCAAGAAATGTATGGAATGCAGTACGAACACAGCAGGCCGTTTGGCCAGCAATGCCTGATGGCCCGTCGCCTCGTTGAACGCGGAGTGCGTTTCGTGCAGATCTATTCGGGAGGAAATGAAAACCAACGATCCTGGGACGGCCATATCGACATTCAAGGAAACCATCGGCAGTTTGCCGGGGAAACGGACCAACCCGTCGCTGGCCTGCTTTCTGATTTACAACAACGAGGCATGCTCGACGACACTCTGGTTATCTGGTGCGGCGAATTCGGTCGACTACCGGTTGCACAAAAAGCGAACAAGCCTGGACGCGACCACAATCCGCACTGTTTTTCGGCGTGGCTCGCGGGCGGAGGAATTCGTGGCGGCGTGAGCTACGGATCCTCTGACGATGTCGGCTACAAGGCAGCAATCGATCCAGTCAATGTCAACGACCTGCATGCCACGATTTTGCATTTACTGGGCATGGACCACACTCGCCTCACCTATCGACATAACGGACGGGACTATCGTTTGACTGATGTGGCGGGTAAGGTTCTCGCCCCGATCATCGCTTAACACCGATCGTCGCGCCCCCAAAGGTCGCGTCGACTTCCACACAGCTAATCAGCTTTGCGGTGCATCCATCGTTGTTTCCGCATTTCTTCACCAGGAAATCCGAGATCGAACGGCGATGCCGACGACTGCCCCCTGCGGTGCCAGTGGAAACGATACTCAAAGCCTGGCCTAGATTCTGCCCCGAACGCGTGGCCCCCGCCACATCATCCCAGTTACCCCAAAACCGGGCGTCTCCCCAAGGACACCTGCGAACAAGCCGCCCCCGGTCGACGGCTTGGAATCCTATCACAACTCACAATACTGTCCCCCACCAATAACTTTCTTATTCGCCCAGCGTTACTCGCAGGGGAATCCGGTTTTCAACTCGAACCATCCGCATCTCAATCGACGGAAAACGAGATTTGAATCAATTTCAGGAAAACTCGAAAATCGGCGAAAACGCGTAATACACGGCTTAAACTCAACAAAACGATCAGATCCCAGGCAATTCAGCGTTCGTCCCTGCCGTGTTGGCATTTCCCCACTAGCATCCCCGTGCTACCTTCCTCAACACCGAGTCGCATGGACAGCCGATTGCGTGCCCAGGAAGGCTAAACTGAATGACCGACGCAGAACGAGTTCCAATGCCATGGAACGCAACGACCTCCAAATACAAGCAGCCTGATTTACTCAAAAGTTGGTGGCAAATCTCGAATACGCTGATTCCGTTCTTCGGTCTCTGGTACGTGATGTATCTCAGCTATTCTTACTCCTACCTGCTAACCTTGTTCCTGGCCATCCCCACCGCCGGCCTTCTGGTACGTGTGTTCATTATCCAACACGACTGCGGCCATCATTCATTTTTCAAGAATCATCGCTCGAACGATTTGTTGGGCTCTTTTTGTGGATTTCTCACATTGACCCCATACCACTTCTGGCGTCGAACCCATGCGCGTCATCATGTCACCAGCGGCAATCTTGACCACCGGGGCCACGGAGATGTCGGTGTGCTGACAGTGCGAGAATACCAACAACGTTCACTTTGGGGCCAATGGCGATATAGGATTTATCGCAATCCGCTTTTTATGTTCTTTCTCGGTGCGAGTTTTCTTTTTATCGTCCAGCAGCGTTTTACAACCGGCGCTCCCCGCAGCTGGCGACGTGAACGCATGAGTGTTTACACAACTAACCTCGCCATTGCCGCCACATTGACCATCGCTTGGTTCACCATTGGCTTGCAGACGTTCTTGATGATCGAATTACCGATCGTCGTTCTCGGCGCTGCGGCCGGAAGCTGGCTCTTTTTCGTCCAACACCAATATGAAGAAGCTTACTGGGAACATAACAAGAGCTGGGATTTCACGACCTCGGCATTGAAGGGAAGTTCTTACTATCGACTTCCAAGCGTGTTACGTTGGTTCAGTGGCAACATCGGCTATCATCACATTCACCACTTAAACAGTCGCATCCCTAATTACAATCTACCTGCCTGTTACGACGAAGAACTCTCGCTAAGACAGGCCCCAACGTTTGGACTTCGTGAAAGCCTGCACTGTGCCGCACTCAAACTGTGGGATGAAGACCAACAACAGATGGTCACATTCAGGGAGACAAAACGATTGGTAACGTCCAGCACGCTGATTCACACAGACAACACCTCTCAATCCTCTCAACCGCCCACCATGCGCAAGGCCAGCTAACCTACGCTTTTCCGAGTGGTCGACTTCTTCTCAGAGTGGGTTGCGCTGGACATGGTTCCTCTTTGGCTACCAACGCTCCTTGGTATCTCAATTACCCACAATCGTCCTGTAAATCGAAGCGACGATTACCGATGAGCTCGTCTAAAGCTGTGAAATCCCGGTTGGATCCTTCACTTGCGGCGGCAATCTTTTTCCCTTCCATCCTTTCTGGAGCATCGAGCAGCTTTCACATCGACGTAATTCTGATTGGCATTGCGTCGCAAAACACTTCACACGCTGTTCTTGCAGCATAAAGGTAATTCGTTCCAGCTTTTGTGAAGCTCGCCCTTTGATAAGAATACAATCACCGTCTCCAAGATCTTGCGGAAGAAGCTTTAAGACATTCGGCAGATCATCGCCTGCCCGAAGGAGACAGTCGGACGACTTGCCCACCAACTTGAACCCCGCTCGATAATCCCGGTGATGCATTCCGACAATGATCGCTAAATCAAAAATTTCGGCGATTCGATTGCCGATTCGTCTGTACTCGGCTTTCACATTCGATCGCAAGTCGGAAATACTTCCCAAGATCAGTATCTTTCGTGAAAAGTGCTGCCCCTCGAAAAAGTCAAATGCGACATCGATCGTCTCAAGTGTGGATTTAAATTCATCCGACACCACAACCGCACCCGAAGCCAGCGGAATCGGATTGAGCCTGAGGGGACTGGGAGACAACCTCGAGATTCGAGAAATAACCTCTTCCATGTCCATCGACAACGCCGACGCAACCGCACAGCTGGCAAGCACGCAATGAATTTGATGGAGCCCAACGAGGGAAGTTCGAACAGGGTAATCGGCGTCCTTGATCCGTAGCTTGAATGAACAACCTTTCAGCCCATCGAGCTCCAGATCAGAAGCCTTGATCATCGCTGAATCAGAACGACCATATGACCACTTCTGCGCCAGGCTATCGGCGGCCGATTTCGCTACCCAGGGGTTGTCTGCGTTGAATACAAGAATGTCATTCACCCCCTGCACCTTAAGCATTTCGCTTTTCTCTCGGCAAATGGCTGCTTTATCTGGAAACATCAACATGTGTTCACTGTGCACCGACGTAAAGACGACCAGATTTGGTTTGATCGCCTTCGCGTACCGCCTCATTTGTCCACCGGCACCGATCCCAACCTCCAAAACCACGAAGCGGCGCCAGGGTGGCGTCATCAAAATGTGAAACGCCACTGATGAGAAAGCATTTCCTAATTGCTTATATGTCGACGGCTGCGAGAGCCCCAATGCGGCTGCGATGCACCGCATCGTGGTAGTTTTGCCTAGACTTCCAACCACCACAATAATCGTGGTTCGACGCAAGAAAAGAAGTCGATAAAACTGTGCAATCTTCAAGAGCAACGGATAGGTGACAGCACTTACCCATTCAAAAAGATACAGTCGCCCCATCGGCGTTTGCAGGTAAGTCAGCAAATCACGGACCTTAGGCCTCACGTTTCACCACCTTGTTGAAACGCTCTTTTTGAATGCGAATAACGCGAATTTCTTTTGATCAAGCCAACTTCGTAACCAAGAAACAAGCACCCCCAAGCGACGAACGAGTTGACCGCCTTTCGAAAAAAAAGGGCAAATTGATGAGGCGAACCGAATGATTGCCTCGACTGACATTTCCCAGCAGCGCACCACTTCACCCATGAACGGCCCAGCCAGCGCACCCCACCAAAGTAATCTTCAAAAAGATAATTCGCGAGGCCGATTCGCAAGTTTTTCGACAACTGGAGCGTTTTAAGGAAAATCGGCCTCTTATTTTGCCTGCCGTTGCAGAAAGCTTGGCAGAATTTTGTCGTCGTCAGCAGCGGCTTTGCAGTCGGCACGCTTCTTAGCCTGCGAATTGTTGCGTGGGAGCCGAAAAGAGCGGCTTCATGCGCGATCGGGCCGTATTCGATCCTATTTTTCGCACCACGGGCCGCCTCAATCGGGAATTTCCTCCAACCCACAAATTGCCCTTCCAAAAAGCCGAGTCCACCGGTTTGGTATTCCCAACACCTCTCGAACAAATCAGCCCCATCGTGCAAAATGTCTCAAAGTCGTGTGTTGCCGCGAGCCGGCATACTCAAGGATCATGGACGATCTGACGATTCGGACTTTTATCACACGGTCTGAGACAGCAAGGCTGGCAAGTTGTTTCCAACTTGGCTGAACTCTCGACTTTTCGACCAACGCACTTTTCAACGAAAAAAAATGCAAAACCTAACCGAACTTCGCCGATCTTTAGGCACCATCCGACCTGTCGATCGGTCGGAACACACGGCCTATCGTGAACGCCTTCTGCAATACATTAATCTTCAATTAATCGCGCACGGATTGCCTCAATGCGAATCATTGGACGACGGCCAATTCGCTGACGTGGCGCGTGGCCTACTCGACCAACACCAGAGCCAGGCACGATTACTTTCCGATTATCGATGTCCAGTGGACGCTCGAATCGAATCGTTTCTAAACCGTTACTTTGCCGATCTGGATCTCCCGGAACCGATTCGGTTACCCAGCGAAACATTAATCGTCGATCGACACGGGATGGCGCGTGAACTGGCCATGCCACCGGATTGTGACACCTTTGAGAACGACATCATCCAATCCTATCGGGTGCGCAATGGGGTACTACACAATCCCCGCCATGACCGACGCACCACCCAAGGCACCTTTCACATTGCCGAGGGCGGCCTGCCGATCCCGGATGACAAGCGCAGCGTGCCCAAGCGAGTCTTTGCGGAGTTACTCCGGCGAGCGATGAATCCGCCGGATGAATTACTTCAACTGCCCTTTACTTCGAATCAAGAGCAGCAAGCGCGTTGTATTGTATCTTTATTATTGCGACCGATCGTTTGCCCCAATGTCGAGAACGTCACAGCCCAAAAATCGATGGAGATTCGATTTTTCGCGCCGGGCACCTTGGTAAGCAATTTAGACTTCGTCGAATCAATCTTTGGAAATGCTGGTGATCCGTACATTCCCGAGAATGACGCGGGATTGGATATTCACCATTGGACGGGGCACACGGGTGTTGTGATTCTGGCACCGCAACTTGAAACGGTTACCAAAAAGGAGCTTGGTCTACCCCATTTTGCCGACGCTACGCCGCGTCAACGCCGGGATGAAATGTGCTGGAAAGACGAGAGGGAACTCTACAACGACGGTCGTGCCTTTAAGCTTACTTGTCGCGACCAGTCGGGTGTCATCGTCACTTTGATTTCGGACAATTACTTTGGCTATTGCAAGAAAGAGGTAAAAACACAGATCGGCTACGCTGCCAATCTGTCGGGTAACTACGAAGAAGAACATGCTGGCGGTGCGATTGCTTTTTCCAGCTATGGTCTTGGCGACGAATTCCAGTTCGACAGCGTGCGTTACACGGGCCGCACGTTTGCAGATGTCATTCGAGATTATGAGCCGTGCATTAAAGTCTATCCGGAGGGTTATGCAGAGGACCTGCTCTATCCCGATTTAGTCTACGTCAAGGAAGATGCTCGGGCAGATGTGCGCCGACAGCAGGTATTTTGGAAGCATCACGGAGAAGAGCACTCGATCGCATTGCTACCGGGCAAAGTGTACATGGGCCCATCGGGTTACCGTTTACGGATGGAGCGCCACCCGGCCGCCCCCACTTGGCGCCTCGTCGGCACCGTGGGCGAAGGGGTACTCTGTCACAAGCCATGCACCGTCAGCGGTGGTGGGAAGAGTGAAATCAGCAAATCAATTCGGGACTACATGCACTATGGTCCGATCTTTGTCGCGGATATCGACCAGGACATGACACAAGTCCAGGAGATCTTTGACCGTCACTATCAAGATCGCTGGAAAGTCCCGCCAGATTACTCCGAATTTCCTACCCGCAGCGTGCTCAGTCCAGCGCGATCGCTGGGCAGCGTCATCAAACTGCTGACTCCATCACCAGAATACACCGACGTTTACAATGAATGGTTACGTTCGATACCGAGTCACATCTATGCGATTGCCTACATCATCAAGCGATTCTATCGCCCTGAGTGGGGGACGAAATGGCGTGATCACTTCGGCGTCGATGTGATTAACGGCGACTCGGGACATGAACTCAAATACCGAGATCGCCAACTCGTGGGAACCTACCTACGTGTTGGCTTACTGGAACCCCAAGCTTGGAGAACGTTTAAAGTTCGACAGGATTTCATTGCCTCAGAAAAACTACAAGTCGAAGATGACATTACGGCATCCGTGGTTGTTCCGTCGCAGCAGCTCGCCGATTTACCGAAGGGAAATCCCGAACTCAGTTACAAATTCCTCACCAATTGCGAATATCGTTTCTTCCAACGGCCAGATGATGCGATCCATCGCGGACTGGACAAACAGACCGAACGAGATCTGTCCCAGCCCGACAACTTCATCTCGAACTTTGAACCTCTTACCCACGAACAAGTCGCCGAAATGACGAAATACATCGTTGATTTCGACGCCTTCAGCCAGCCCATGCAGCAGATGCTGAATGATGTCCACGACCTGGGAGATGGCTACGTGGTCTGCTCAGCCAATCCGCGCCAGATCGATGGCAAACCCACACGAAACCCGCGTTACCTTCAAAATCGACCTGACGTCGTTCAACCGATGCACCGACATGTGGCGGAAATGGGAACTCGACTATCGCGAAGCATTCCCGCCCACAAACCAGTACACATGCCAGTGGGCGCAGTGCTTATCGGGCGTCGAAACAACCCACCAGATCGAGCCCAAGGAATTCGCGGCCTCGCCGTCTACAATCCCATCCACTATCAACAATTGCCCGAACTATTCATGGACCTAATCACGTCCTTGACGGGCAGAAGCCCCTCCACGACAGGATTCGGCAGCGAAGGGGCTCTCACCAAAGGTCCGTTCAACGCCTTACGTCCGACCGCCGATCTCAATGCCGCGTTGGTCAGCTTTATCCTGACTGGCCTGGGAGGTTTTTCCACCGCGGCAGGCCATATCGGCCCCAACGTTCGCGTTGGACATGACATCAGTCTCCTAATACCGGAAGTCTGGTGTCGAATGTCACCGGAAGAACGCGACCCAGACTGGATGATCGAACAAGGTTTGCTCGAATCCATTAACGATTTCGAACATAACGGCGTTACAATTCCCGCTGGTCGACTCGGATTTCGTATCACCTATCGATTTGTACGTTGGTTTTTCGGCCGTATTTTCGACAATCCAGACAAACTCTTTGACGAATCGATTCTGCGTCCCGAGCAACAGGACCTCGATGCGTTCGCCGATGGCATCCTCTACATCTCCGAGGCACAGCAACAAGTTGCACAACGTTACTTTGACGACGAATCCGTGGAAGATGCTTGCCCGCCCTTACGTGCCCTCTTACACATCATGGCCCAAGGGCAGTACGAAGGAAAAACGGAACGCGACCCGGAAATCCGAAAACTGTTTACGCGGGAATCGTTACTCGGGAGCGATTGGTATCAACAGCGGCTTACAACGCGTCAGGAACGTGACGTTCATCTATGGAGTCGCCACCTTCACTATCTCGAAGAGTTTATCGCCAATCCCCACAACTCAGCGGTCACTGAGCGTCTGCGTTTGGACGCTCGCCTGACTCACACTCAACAGCAATTAGCAACGGTCACCGCAGCGGATTATACGCAGGCATTGATTGGTGCCATTGGAACCGAACCAGCGCTTCGCCCCATCGCTTAATGGCT
Source organism: Pirellulaceae bacterium (assembly GCA_029243025.1). Lineage (NCBI taxonomy): Bacteria > Pseudomonadati > Planctomycetota > Planctomycetia > Pirellulales > Pirellulaceae > Pirellulaceae bacterium. The sequence continues at coordinate 104,385 of JAQWSU010000034.1, forward strand.
TAAAACTATTCCCAGCTGTGACCTGCGGCAGGCAACCTTGGTCTCATGAGATTTGATCACCATATTGGTATCGACTATTCGGGGCGCGAAACGCCTGTGAGCCGCACCTCGGCACTCCAAGTCTATGCAGACTTTCCGGGAAACGCGCCACAACGAATATCACCGCCCGAACCTCGAGGCAAGGCGCGGAAGAACTGGTGCCGGAAAGGGATCGCAAGCTGGCTCCTCGAACAAACTCGTAACACCCCAACATTCATCGTGGGAATTGATCATGGATTCTCGTTTCCCTTGAGTTACTTTGAGCGATATCAACTGAACTCCTGGCCCGCATTCCTCGACGATTTTTCTCACCACTGGCCTACCGATGATGATCACACCAAAATTGATTCGATACGAGCGGCAACACCTGATCAGCTCGCGCGTACCGGTTCAAGTCGGGATCTACGGCTTACGGAAAAATGGAGCAGTTCGGCCAAGTCGGTCTTCCAATTTGACGTCCAGGGCAGTGTCGCCAAATCGACCCACGCCGGACTCCCCTGGCTGCGACAGTTGAGGCGAGAGGCCGCAGCGATAATTCATTTCTGGCCTTTTGACGGCTGGACCATACCCGAGGGTAAATCGGTTGTTGCGGAAATCTATCCTTCGATTTTCAGCAAACGGTACGACAAGGAGGAGCGAACGCCGGACCAGCAAGATGCTTACTCCGTCGCACGCTGGCTTGCTGAAGCAGATGCTCGGTCGGTTCTCGATCGCTATTTTGCTCCACCGCTGACGCCACAGGAACGGCGTTTCGCCGACTTGGAAGGCTGGATCCTCGGCATTCTTTAAGCGAGAAAGGTCGATGGTCATTTTCCAAACGCGAACGATTCTGTTTTTTTCACAAATGGCGAAGCTGCGCCGCCTCACGAAATTCGCGTTGCAAAGAACGTTGCGGTTTTCGCCTTCCGTTCAATCTTCCCAACGATTCCGAGCCAATCGTCCCCACGCAACCGTTTGACTTGTTGGCGAAACTTTTGCAATCCAAAGGAGCCAACCGATCTGCCCGCAACTACAGCGGTGAGTTAGAATGCGGCAGCGCTCTATCAGCCCGCTGTGCTGTTCAAAGCGAAAATACGATCGGGCTTTTTGCTCCGGCCGCGACGCACTGACCAAGATTTTAGCGGGCTAATCTCGGCGCGAGGGAGATCTGCAGCAACCAACAATCGAGTCGACGACAAACCGTTTTCGGCTTTTCAATCCTCCAATTGCAGGAAGTCAGCGACATGGAACACGATTTGGTTCAGCTGCAACCCTTCGACAAATACAATCGGAATTTGGAATCGAACGTTCATCCCGTCAACTGGGAACAGCCTGCAGCTCGTAATCCCTATCATCTGGTCGTAATTGGCGGTGGTACTGCCGGATTGGTGACAGCTGCCGGCGCGGCAACGCTTGGCGCCCGCGTGGCCTTGATCGAAACTGAACTGATGGGAGGTGATTGCCTAAATGTGGGCTGTGTTCCCTCCAAGGCATTGATTCGATCCGCACGCGTGGCAGCCACCGTGCGTCAGGCGGAAGCGTATGGGATCATTCATGGCGACGAGGCCCAGATTAATTTTGGTAAAGTCATGGAGCGCATGCGACGCCTGCGATCAACCATTAGCCCCAATGATGCTGCCAAGCGATTTTCCGAGCTGGGTGTTGATATCTTTTTCGGCCGAGGTTCCTTTGTCGACAACAATACGGTCCGTGTCACCCAACAAGACAGTTCATCCAGCACCTTGAAATTCAAAAAGGCCGTGCTTGCAACAGGCGCCCGAGCTGCCGCCCCGCCGATCCCCGGCCTCGACGACGTAAATTTCTTGACGAATGAAAATCTATTCTCAATCACCGAACTACCAACACGGTTCGGAATCATTGGAAGCGGTCCCATTGGCAGCGAAATGGCACAAACATTCGCACGGCTCGGCAGCCGAGTCACTCTTTTCGAACAATCAGACCGTATTCTGACTCGAGAGGATCCGCAGGCGGCGGCAATCATCCAAGAACAACTCGCGCGGGACGGCGTTGACCTGCGACTGAACACTCAAGACATGCAAATTTCCCAAAACAGCGACGGAGCGATTCTTGTCCAAATCATGCAACAGGACACGCCTTGTCGGATCGAAGTTGACCAATTACTGGTCGCGGTTGGCCGAGCGCCCAATACCGAAGGGCTGAATCTTGAAACCGTCAACGTTAAATACGATCGACACGGCGTCCAGGTAAACGACTACCTCGAGACAACAAATCCCCGGATCTACGCCGCCGGTGATATCGCTTCTCAATATAAATTTACTCATGCCGCCGATTTCCAAGCACGCATCGTAATCCAAAATGCGCTCTTCGCAATCGGGCGTTTAGGCCGAAAGAGTTCGCGTGAATTGATCATCCCTTGGGCGACCTATACGGCGCCTGAGATTGCCCACATCGGTCTTTACGAAGATGACGCAAAACGAAAAGGCATCCTGATAGACACCTACATTCAACCCTTAAGTGAGACTGACCGTGCAATTCTTGACGGGCAAGATGCGGGCTTTGTCAAAGTACACACCAAACGTGGGACGGATCAAATCATCGGTGCGACGATTGTGGCGGAAAATGCCGGCGACATGATTTCCGAAATCGGTATCGCCATGACAAATCGAATCGGGTTGTCTAAAATTGCATCCACTATTCACCCCTACCCCACTCAGGCAGAAGCGATTCGAAAGCTGGGCGACCAATTCAACCGCACAAAGCTAACGCCCTTCGGAAAACGCGTCTTAAACCTACTCCGCCAACTTAACGTGGGCCGATAGCCGCCAAAACAAAATCTCCCCTAATACCTTTGCTGATTATGTCCAGACTCGCCTGCCACCTCCATCGATTTCATCAGGCAATGGCAGGAATCATTGTCCTTCTACTTGTCATCCTGCCTTGCCAATTCGCTTGTTCCGATAGTCCGCTTCGATACATCCAAAACGATGCGATCAAGCTTGGTATCAATCTCGAATCTGGGGGCGCCATTGGCTATTTTTCCTTACGTGCAAAAGACCGCAATCTTTTAAATCGATACGACCGTGGAAGATTCATTCAACAGTCCTATTACGGTGACCAAGATGGCTCGGTCTGGCGCGACAAGCCCTGGTGTTGGAATCCGGTCCAAGGAGGCGATTGGCAAGGTAATTCGGCGAAGATCCTGGCGTCTTCTTTCCAAGCCGACCAACTCACGATAGTCACACAGCCACGTCATTGGGCCAGCGGTAAATTACTCACGGACACCGTCATGCGTATGCATGTAACGCTGGAGGGTCCTGTCGCTCACATCAAGTACAGCTTCCACTACAAGGGTCACCAGGCACATGCTCGCAGAGCGCAGGAATTACCTGCCGTATTTGTCGACTACGCACTCCCAAACCTTGTCTTTTATCGTGGTGATCGACCCTGGCAGAACGCGTTATTGACCCGCCTCGTTCCCAACTGGCCTAACGAGTACCACTCGATCAACGAGCCTTGGGCGGCGTACGTCGACGAACACGACTGGGGACTTGGCATCTACAGCGAGCGCATGTCTAAGCTGACCTGCTACCGATATCGTGGTGATCAAAAGACGGGTTCAATGGCGGCAGCCACCTCTTATCTGGCACCGATTGAGCAGTTGGCAATAGGCCCTGGCTTTCACTTGTCGTATCAAGCATCAATTACAATTGGGAAACTTAACGTCATTCGGGCACGTTTTTACGACCTTCATCAGCAGAACTGACAGCGTCCCGCTGACCGACCACGTCAGCGTCTACCATCGTAGTTGATCATTCCAACGGGGGCGCTAGCCCAGGCTCCAGCCGTCACGATAATCGCGACGAATAAAAGGCGCGGCTTCCGGACAATTTACCGCCTCCATCTTTTTCGGATCCCATTCCAGTTTTTGCCCGGCCCGATAGGCAACGTTGCCCAAATGATTTGCCTCGGTCAACCAGCCAGCATACTCAAAATTGCAAGTCGTCGGCTCCCCCGTCTTGCAAGCATGAATCCACTCTTGGTGGTGGCCGCGCGATTTTGGGATAAAGGGTTCGGGCCGGACAAAATCACTAAATTTGTCTTCGGGTAACAGAAGATGCTTGCCGTAATCGGAAAGTAACATCCCATCGTCACCGATAAATAGATGGCCGCTACCCCACTGGGGAATGCCCCCTGCCTTCAAGATTGCGGGCTTGTTGACGCCTTGATACCAGTTTACTTCGACCGGTGGCCGATCACCTCGCGCACCATACTCGTACTTAACTTGCATTGATGCCGGTGCCAGTTCGGGGTGTGGGGGCGGTCCAGAAGCTTCGACAGTTCGCGGGTAATCCAACTCCAACGCCCAGAATGGCAAATCGACAAAATGGCTACCCAGATCCGACATCGTTCCATTTCCAAAATCCCACCACCGATACCACTTGGGTCCGGGAAAATAGACATTATGATACGGCCGTGCCGGCGCCGGACCGAGCCACAGGTCCCAATTCAATCCCGCTGGGATCGGATCCGACCCGACGGGTCGATCCTGAACGTGGACGATATCGCCGTTCTTTTTGGCCTCTTCTGCACTTGTTTGCCAACCCCAAGCTCGCCCTACCCAAACATGCACCTCACGAACAGGGCCGATGGCTCCCGTTTGAATTAATTCAACAACACGGCGATAATTTTCCCCGGCATGAATTTGAGTTCCCATCTGAGTGGCAACCCCCGCATCATTGGCTGCTTCCCGAATCACTCTTGCCTCCCACACGTTGTAGGTCAGAGGCTTCTCACAATAGACGTGCTTTCCTAGTTGCAGCGCTGGCAATGTGGCAAAAGCGTGAGTGTGTTCACAAGTACTTACAACTACCGCATCAAACTCATTAGCATGTTCAAACAGTTTCCTGAAATCGATTTCCCGACGAGCCTTCGGGTGCTGTTTGCCAGCGCGATTCAGATTTTGCTCATTCACATCGCACAAGGCAACGATATCTTCGGACTTGGCCACCTGATTGAGATTCCCGCCTCCGCGTCCTCCGCAACCGATAACAGCGACCCTCAACTTGTCATTCAACGATCGCCCCTGCACGATCGCTGGCGCGGTCCAACCAATCGCCGCGGCACCAAGCGTGGACTTCACAAACTGCCGGCGGCTTTCTCTCTGAGTCATCGATGAGCGAGAACTATTCTTCATCCGATTATCTCCTCGGAACATCTTCTCAAAACGAACTCGCAACACTTTCCAGCGACTACGTTGCGTAAAAATGACACCCTCTATTTTACGACTCACCGCGTTAAGATACCAGCGCGCTGATAAGAACCTCGATTTAGGTGAACCGACTGAGGTTGGGACAGGGATTCCAATCGGATATCATCCAGATCGACCGTTCCTGCGACGGCTTCGATTCGCAAGATTATTTGCCAAGGATCGTAAGAAGGCCCCTGACTGGAAGGCTCAGAGGGCGCCCGGACATTAAACATGTATTCATTCCAGCCAGTTCTCAGGTCCACTATCCATTGCTCAGCGCTCTGAGGAATTTCATTTCTCCATTCTTGATCTCGGAACTCAAAGCGAATCTTCACTTGGTCATCGTTCTTTTTCCCACGCATTTTCAGGCGAACCCGGTAGGTACCACCAAGTTTTGCGGGGTTAGGTTGGTGCACTTGAGTCCCCGGCTTCAAACGCAAAAACCACTCTCCATCGGCACTTTCCCGCGGATCATGCACACGTTCCGCCCCATCCGTCAAATAACGCCACCCATATCCGCCAAACGGCGAACTCTCTTCAAAACTTCCGTTTGCCACATCGCCATTTCGCCCGAATCCATCCATCACGTCCATCGGCCAATGTTGCTTCCATTTTCCATTCACGCGGGTCAGGTGTTTTACCAGCGTCTTGGCCATCCCGGCGTGATCGTACTCGCAACCGTGCCATTCATTAAACAACCAGGGAAATTTCAGAACGGAAAGATTCTCGTCGCCCAACTCCGCGACAACCTCCTGGGTGTAATTCGCAGGCTCACTTCGCGCCCAACCGTAGCCATTCATCAAGACGATATGAGCATCCGGGCGAACATCACGAAGGGCAGTTATCAACCTTTTGAAATCCTGTTTTATTTCCGACTTTGCTTTCGAAGAAATATCATTGGCCCCAAGATTGACAACACAAATCTCAGCCGCGAACTTATCAAACTGCCACTTCGGCTCGGGTTCGAAAAAATCGATGCGATCGAAAAAAGAAAGTCCTGAATTCAAACCAGTCGCAAGCTTTGCACCACCTGACGAAATATTATGATATTCGGCGTTGAGCATCCGCGACGCGATACCTGCAAAGCTGTAAAAACTGCCACGCAGCTTCGGATCACCCTTATTTTTTTCATTCTCCAACGAAACGGCCGCCAAATTTGAGTCGCCATAGAATTCGATCCGAAGCGACGGCTCCGGAGTACGCGCGCCCGTCGCGTCTCCCTCCACCACGACCAAAGCATCAAGGGTCATCCGCCCTCGTCCCGTGTAGGTCTCCTTAATCAGTTCAAGCTGATGCTCCCCCTTACACAATCCGGTCACCAAGGTGTAACGGTGGCTGCCGGGCCGCAATTCCATCTTCTTTGATGCTCCGCCATTTCCATCGACCACGACGCGAACGTATTCGGCTGTTTCACCACAGGTGATTTCAGCTCGAACTCCCGTGCCCTTAAAACAGAGCTTTACGCCTGAACCTTGCCAAGCACACCAAGGGTGATTAACATTTGAATGATCCCAACGCCCCGCGTAATCAATCCGTTCATCAGTTGGGTCCAGCGTCGCGTCAACTTCGCCACCAAGCACCATCACCACGCAGAACGATGCCATTACAGTCGAGATCATACTTTCGCCTCATCTCTCTTTGTTAGGTGTGAACATAGGACAAATAGTCTGCATTTCCCCCAGTCCTGATAAATCCTAACGGCTTAACAACTCGACTCGCCACAATCTTCAACTCCCCCACCGTGGCGACACGCATCCAGACATCTCCTTGTCCCCAATCGACCCGGCTAATCGGTCGCAACGCGTGCAAAAACGTTTCGATGCAGCGCGGACCTCAATGCACTATAATCCCAGATCCTAGCAGATCCTTACTGTTTTTTCGCGCAGGCCAGGCTTATTCCCATCATTTGCTTGAGGCAATCATGGAACCCACTCGTAAACACCGCGCTGCCGAGGAGGCTCGACCTCGGTCGAGCCAGTTCCTCGCAACTCATTTCCAGCTCACACGGCGTTACTTCCTGAAACTTGGCGCGACTGGAGCGGCGGCCTTCAGCGCCTTGGAACTTTCAGCAGATGGATCCGCTCGAAATACCACGCTTCAAAAAGCAATTGATGCGATCGAACCTTGGCTGACAAAGCAGGATGACTTTGGCGATGTCTCACGTGGTGATCCGATCCCTCACACGCTCTCGGCAGAGCAACGAGCCGAAGTTGGCCTCACTCGTGACAATTGGCAGTTGGAAATCAGTTCCGACCCTGAGCACAAAGCCCGTATCAAAAAACCGTTCACCAAAGAAGCAAACAACGCATTCAACTTCAATGATCTGTTGCAATTATCCCGTGAACACGTCGTTCGTTTCCCAAAAATAATGACCTGCTTAAACATGGGCTGTCCGCTCGGAAATGGAATTTGGGAGGGCATCCCACTCCGGGAGCTCATTTGGTTAACCCAGCCCACAGAAAATCTGCGGCGAATTTTTTATTACGGTTATCACAACGATGATCCCAAACAAGTATTCCGCAGTTCGCTACCAGTAGGGCGCGTCCTCGAGGACCCCCATGGCCTACCTCCCGTCATCGTCTGTTACAAGCTGAATGAGGATTGGCTAACACCGGAACGGGGCGGACCTGTCAGAATAGTCGTCCCTGAAGCCTACGGGTTCAAGAGCATTAAATGGTTAAGTCATATTGTGCTGTCAAATCGCTGGACTTCCAATGACACTTACGGGGAACAAAACAATGATGTCGATAGCCCCATGAAGACATTCTGCGAAACTTTAACCGTACCGGAACGTGCTCAGCCCAATGAGCCATTCGCCGTTACGGGCTACGCGCAGGTTGGAATTTCGGGCCTCAAAAAGGTGCAAGTTTGGATTCAAAACAACGACGAACCGCTGCCTGACAATGATCCTCATTTCACGTCAGCACCTTGGATGGACACCGAACTATTACCGGCACCCCAAACATGGGGTGGCGAGTTACCCGATGGTCGCATTCCCACGGACACACGAGGGTTTGATGATACCACCGGTCGACCCCAACAATGGCCATTGCCGCTGACGAAGGTTCACTGGGCGACGCTCTTACCAGGCCTGGCGACGGGTCGTTACACACTTCGATGTCGCACGATCGACGGAAATGACCACGCCCAACCTATGCCTCGACCGTTTCGAAAATCAGGCCGCGCCGCCATTCAAAAAGTGCGATTCATGGTAGAAGCCTAGGGCACCAACAACGGGCAAATCGACTGCAATGGAAGCGGATTCGCGAGAGAAACATTCTCGCGTCTGCTTGCTCGATCGCTCACTTTTCCGTCTGCTATCGCCCTGGTTGATTCTAATTTCCAGCTTAGCTGTTAACTCCATCTGATTCGCAACGGTTCTTCTCCAGACAAATCTTGTTGGCGAACGGTTTTTATCCGGAGACTTTTGATTGCTCCCCCACGCCTCACCTCGAGTTGAGCGAATACTCCTAAACGTGGCAGGAGGAGTGTTGATTGCGAGCGGCATCTTCCACATCTTCGTTTGGTTAGTAGTCGGAGGTTCGCTGAGCGGCGACATTTCCTGGAGAAAACCCATCTTGTTTGGGGTTTCCGCCGGTGTGACCTTGTTGTCACTGAGCTGGGTCGCAAACAAACTGCCACGTCGCCGTCGAGACCCAATCTCGCTAGGTGCGTTGGGACTGGCGATGCTGGTCGAGGTCGGACTGATCACAATTCAGCAATGGCGAGGCGTCGCATCGCATTTCAATCGATCAACATCTTTTGATGCGACCGTTTTACTCGGAATAGAAATCCTCATCATTCTCGTGACCCTTGTAATCCTCGACCTGACGATACGCTGTTTCGGAAGGATCGACGCGCACGCCGACAACCGACTTGCCATTCGCGGCGGGATGGCGTTGATGGCATTTGCCTGCCTACTGGGATTCGTACTGGTCGGCTACGGAAATCGGCAACAGACGCTCGGCCAGCCTCCTGGCATTTACGGTGATGCGGGTGTGATGAAGTTCCCTCACGGCATGCCAATTCATGCGATCCAGTATCTACCGATGATCGCTTGGAGCTTAAAGCGACTCGGAGCAAACGAACGACAACGTCATCAGGCTGTTGGGTGGACTCTCGCGTCGGTCATCGCCTTCACCCTCTTCAGCCTACTACAGACCTTCACGGGACGAGCACGCTTCGACATCTGGTGGCTTTCCGGATTATCCCTGATCGCCTCATTTGTCTTTTTGTCCGTGCCCGTCGTGCAAATCGCCCGTCACTTCGTCGACAGCGTGCAGCAACGAAAGAACGAGCGACGTTTTCTCTCGGGACAAAAAAGAGCGGAAGTATCGAACCATCCGGAGTAAATTTCCGGGAAAGCGGTCACGCCTTGGGACGACTTCCTTTTGGATTGACTCGGAGTCTCAATTTGCCAAGTGAAGACGGCCCGCACTTCTTGCAGTACAATTTCTTGACATCCTTCACTTTTCGCATTCGTTTCCCAACCACCTTCTTACAATTTGCGCAATCGATGAGATAGTTTGCCTCGACCAGTTTCACCTCAGATTCCCGGTAACATCTTTGGGGTTTTGCACCCACCCTGTGACACCAACGTTTCCAAACCTGGTTATGCCCGTTGTGAATACCCGCTTTGATGTGAGCAATTTCGTGCAGAATCGTCTCGCGAACTTCGGGCTCATCATTGAGATCCACCAAGTAACACGACAATCGCAGCTGCCGCCTGAGGACCTTACCACTCAGACGATGCTTGCGAATAACGGCACAGCCCAGCTGTCGCTTTCCATGCGACCATTTAAAATCCCAACCATCACATCGCCAGCGTCGCATCAGGTCTCGCGCCAGTTGCTCGGCATCCGTCCGTCTCATCGCTCTCCCTACTGACAAAAGCGGTCTGCGCCGCTGAGATTGCAGCAATTTCTCGGCGTCGTGCGTTAGGGGATTTCAAGCCCTTGGGGGTAAACCCCAACCACGTGGCTCAAATCTCGATTTCGTAGCCCTTCCGACTCGGTCGCGACTGCATCCCGTTTGCAACAGCATCGTTTTTGATGACTTGCTTTTCCGCATCCCAGTTGATTTCACGATTGAGTCGTATGGCAATGTTCCCAAGGTGGCAGGTATTGATAGCAGCAACGTGCGACCAAACATCGGAGGCAGGTTGAGCTTCGTTTTGAATGCACTCAAAGAAGTTCTGCATGTGCCCCACCAACTCACCCCGATAAATTTGTTGCAGCCAATCCGCAGGTAACGGATTCTTTGCGAGTTCCTCAATGGGTGCTCCCGAAATCGTGCCTCGATTAACGAAAATGCGTCCTTCGGTTCCCTCCACGAGAATCCCATTGCGACCTTCACTCGTTATTTCCATCAACGCACCATTGGGAAATCGCGCCTGGACCGTAAAGCGATGAGGCGCATTGTAGCGGTCGCTGAGTGTCGGGTTTCCTTGCTCGTCGAACGGCACCGTTGTTTCCACCATCACGGGTTTAATCGTGGTCGGCCCTTGCCCAGTTCCCGTTTGGTCCAGGATCCATTGGGCGATGTCAACGTGATGAGCCCCCCAATCTGTCATTTTTCCGCCGCTGTATTCTAACCACCAGCGAAACTCCTGATGACAGTTGGAGGCGTCAATCCCTCCATCTCCTAAATTCCTGACAAGTCGTTGGCCCTCTTTTCCATTTTTACGGAATCGATAGGGCACGTCTTTTGTGGGCCCCTTCCATCGATCCCAATTCAACGTTTTGGGCGGAGCGATCGCTGGCAATGGCTTGCTGAATGGATTGTGATTGATGCCGACCGTAACTTTTTTGATATCTCCTAGTCGCCCTGAATGGGCAATTGCCACCGCTTGTAAAAATCGCTGATCGGATCTCTGCTGCGTACCAACCTGCAAGATACGTCCCGTCTCCTTTACGACATCAGAGATAATTCGCCCCTCTTCAATCGTCAACGTCAGTGGCTTTTCGCAGTAAGCATGCTTGCCAGACTTCAGCGCCTCGGCTGAAATCTTGACGTGCCAATGATCCACGGTCCCACAAACAATCGCATCAATGTCGCTTCGGTCAATAATCGCTCGATAGTCCTCAAAGACATCAATGGAGTTCTTGCGTCCCTGTCTTGCGATTCGGCCGCTATAGGCATTTTTCGCTCGCATGGCATGAGCCGAATCCACATCACACACTGCAACCACGTCAGCAAATGCCAGCGCGCGCCGACCATCCCCTGTCCCTTGCCCACCACATCCAATCACAGCGATTTTCGCACGATCATTGGGAGATTGCGGCTTGGCACGAGTCGATCCACTCGTGAAGACACCCAATGACGCCGCAGTCGCAGCAACCGATGCTGACTTCAAAAATTTTCGACGATTGGAAAATGGCATTATTTGTTCCCCAATAAAGGTGGTAAGTATCCCTGCAGATCCTTGATACTAAAAAAGAACGTGTCGCTATTCACCCTTCTTCCTTGAATGCGACAGCAACCACTTGTAAAGCTCTTTGTTATTGTAGGTCTCCGTCCATGAATCGTGATTCGCTTCTGGGTAGACCGTAAGCGTTACATCGACTCCGTGACCTCTTAAGGCTGCAGCCATCTCTTGGGATTCACTCAGAGGCACCACGGTATCTTTTGCGCCATGAAAGGCCCAAACCGCTGCCTGAATCGGCTTGACGTAGGAAACAGCGATGGTGTTTCCTCCCCCGCAGATCGGGGCAATCGCCGCAAAACGCTCCGGCTCATCCAAGGCCAACGCCCACGTCCCAAATCCGCCCATACTCAATCCGGTAACGTAAATACGTTGCCGGTCTACATGGAACGTCGATTCCAAATGATCAATCAGCGCGCTCAGGTCAGCCGACTGCCACCAGCCACCTTCCTTACATTGTGGAGACGCAACAATGAACGGAAAGTCTTCTCCCGCATCAATCAGTTTTGGCGGACCATGAACTTTAACGCGTCCCAACATATCATTGCCGCGCTCACCTGCCCCATGCAAAAAAAGCAACAGCGGGGACGATTCTTTTTCGTCGTAATCTTTCGGTAAATAGAGCAAATAATTGAGCCGACTTTGGCCAGGTACCTCTAGCGATTGCTCAACCTGCTTGCCCGCAGACGGTACCGGATCAGCGGCCGAGTCACTAACCATCAACATAAATACGAGACCCAAAATTTGCAGAAAGGATTTCATTACTTTTTCATGCTCCACACGGTTTCGATTTTCGAGCTCAGGCGACACTCACTCATATTTATTTCAAAACATTCTGCCTGACCAACAACAGCTGAACACAGCCAATACCTGCCCCGTCTCCCCCATTATAGCCGCTGAATGAACGGGAGCATCCCTACTACCCTGAAAGACCATCTACCAAGAATTGAGTGTACCCTCTCTTTTAGCAATCTCCTTGTCTCGCACCGTCCTTCGAGCCCAAACGATCTCAAGATTTCATTCATTCGGGATTCGTATTAGGTTACTTTGATAAGACGCTTCGAATCATCGACCAGACACAGCGGCAGGTTTCAAATCAGAACGCGCTACACTTCGCGCTATCGACCGAGACAATCATTGCCATCGCCTGAATTTGAGTTGGCGCTGGAACTCAGGCGGGAGCATTGTCTCGATATAGCTCAAACGTTTTCTCGGCAACTATTTTTCCGCCCAACTCAAGCGTCATGTGCCAAGGCCCGAGCTTGTCCTCAACAGGCTCCCAAATCGTATCACCTAGGTAAAAATTCCACTCGTTCTGTTTCACGTAAACAAGGCCGTCAAATGCTGGTCTCGGCGCACCTTCTTGATCAAGAATGCCAGGATGATCAATGCAATAAATCAGCTCTTGATTTTTGGCCCCTTTGATGTTGACCAAAAAACCAAATTCGACGTCAATGTCCGCGCGCACCCGAGTGGTCATCTGGGCAAGTCGCGGCAGGTCCTTCGAATCTTTATCCCACTTGGTGTAGATACCGTAACTGCGCATCATGATTTGAGGTTTGCGTTTCGCCATTTCACTAGCTTGACGTCGGCGGCTCCATTTGTCCAGTTGGCTCGCTTCGTCGTTCAGGAGTAGGTCATTCGGTCCTTGTCACTCGGCAAATACGCCCGAATAGCGGACACGTTATTTCGCGACTCAGATGACGGCGGTTCAGAATTTCCAATCATCATTAGTTGAGTGAATTTTGAGACGCCTAGTCGCGTTACGCCAACGCCATCGCTTTGCCAAATCCCGATCGAACCAAGATTCAGATTCCCAAAGAAAACAGCCTGCTCAAATTGCATTTCGCAAGTTCGCAAATCACGACAAGCTTGTTGCGGCGACGGTCCGTTAGGATGCGATTTAACGAGCAGCTCGATTGAGCGACCACATGCACTTGAATGGCTGACCGTTATTCGAAGCGGTGTGTGTCGCCGAATTGGGGATATGATCAAATACCTAATTCAGCTGGGCACTAACACCAGTGTGCGCGACTCGATCCACCATACCACACCGCTCCAATTGGCCCGCCATCGAGGTTGCGGCGCCGAAATCCTCCAATCACTCGAAGGCGAGAGGCGCGGACAAATGCTGAGTTCTATTTTTTTGATTGGATCGTCAGCAACGAAATTCGCTCAAGATCGTCTGACGATGGTTCTCCCCGCTCGGAAAGCCCAAACGCAGCCGTTGTCGGATTATTTAGCTTTCTTACTCTTCGCAAAATCAGCGCCCTTGTCGGGCGGCATCAACTGGTGCCAAGCGACAACCTGATCAGTCAAATTCGACGCAATCTTGGCATGTTCATCCAAGAGATTATTGGTTTCAGCCCGATCTACGTCGAGGTCGTAAAGCTCTTGTTCCGTCCCATCATATTCGCACAACAGTTTCCAGCGTCCACTGCGTACGGCAAGATCGGGTAAGTCGAAATCGCCATAAAACGCATCACGATCAGGTGGACGCCGAAAGTACAACGCTGAGTTCCGTGAAGCTTCTGACTTCCCCAGTAGTACATCGAGCAATACTTCCCCATCGTAATTCGTGTTCTCCGGAGCGGATGATTCCGTCAGCATTAATAGCGTTGGAACCAAATCGATTGCAGAAAACACGGACGAGCGATTAACGTAATTCCGTTTCGTTAAAATACCGGGCCCCCAAACCACCAACGATGAACGTATGCCCCCCTCGTACAAATGCGTCTTGTAACCACGAAACGGTCCGGCTTCACCAGCTCCTTTTTCGGGCCCATTATCCGAACAGATAATCACCAGGGTATTGTCACGCAGCGAAGGCTCTGCCCGGATCAGATCGAAAAGCCGGCTCAACTGCCGGTCCATTTCCTCGAGAACTGACAAATACAATTCGCGTTTACCATTTCCCCAGCGGTCGACTGGAGGCCAGAAGGGACTGTGAACATCATCCGGCCAAAGATTGATATAAAACGGCTTTTTCGCAGCCACAGCTTCCTCGATAAACGCAGCCGCCTCATCAACAAAACCGCTAGTAATCTTCGAACGAAGCATCCAGCGATAACCATCACCCAACCGTTCCGCCTTCCCCCAAATCCGCGACGGCTGCCGGTCTCCCGGCTTCAACGTCAACGGCAACAACTTGGGCCCCATGCCTTCAAAATTCGTCAGTGACACGTCAAAACCGTAATCGCTAATAGGGGGCGCATCGACAACATCACGCTGCCCTCCCATATGCCATTTACCGAAATGGCCCGTTGCATAACCGTTGGACTGGAGCGACCTGGCCAGCATCGGTGCGTTCGGATCGAGCCACTGTGCCATGCCACGTTTTGTATTCATCGCGCGATGAGCCAAATAGGAGGTGATCCGCCACCGTTGCGGATATTGTCCCGTGGAGATCGCCGTTCGTGACGGCGAGCAAATCGGTGAGTTGACATAAAACTGTTCGAATCGAATCCCCTCAGCTGCCATGCGATCAATGTGAGGTGTTTGGGCGTGCGTGTTCCCAAAACAGGAAAAATCCCCCCATCCCATGTCATCAATAAACACAACGACCACGTTTGGTTTTTTGGCGTCGCTGATCGAATTAAGCGAGAGGGCAATCAGGATCCCGACGATGAGTTGCGTCGCTGCTTGACTGGAAATTTCCCTGCGACCGATCACCATTACTCCCCCTAGTCGTCGATGGCCTGTCCCACCAATTGTCGGAATTTCCAGCCCGTCTCGTCTCGATTCGTATCGCGGGTCTGCTTCATTAAGATGCCAATCGTGCCCTCTTTCGGGTCCGCAAAATACTGCGTGTTAAAGTATCCACCCCAATCAAATGTACCCGCGCTCCCCAAACCGCCGAATGCCACGCCTTGCTTCGTGACGATCCCGAAGGCGAGTCCGTAGTACTTATCTTGTCCCCCGAATTTTTTTCCGGTTTGATTGCTCATAATCGTCTCCACCGTGGTTCGACTCAAAATCCGCGCCCCATTGAGTCGCCCCCCATTCAGATACATCTGTAAGAACGTGGCATAATCTCTCGCAGTACTTGAAAGCCCAGCACCTCCGGAAAAGAAGGTCTTCGCGCCCTTCACAGGATAATCTGGATCGTAGAACGTCACCGGATATCGTACCCATTCGCCATTTTCTGGTTTTTGTATGGCCACCAAGCGTTTCGCCTTATCATCGGGCAAGTAGAAGGCCGTATCATTCATTCCCAAGGGCGTGAACAATCGCTTTTGCAAAAATTGATCAAACGGCTGGCCAGAAACAATTTCCACAAAGTAGCCCAACACATCCAAGCCTTCGCTGTAGGTATATTTTTCTCCCGGATGATGATGTAGCGGCAATGCGGCCAATTTCTTGACGCTATCGGCAATTCTAATCGGTTGGGTCGTAAACAGATCAGTGATGCCGGCCCTGGCGTAAATCTTTTTAAAACGATCATCAGCATCAATCACCCCGTAACCGATCCCCGAGGTATGTGTGAGCAAATGTCGAATCGTAATGGGTGTCTTCGCTGGTTCGGTCGTCCAACTTTTATCTTGATCATCGTAGCTCTTGATTACACCCGCCGACTCGAACTCCGGGATGAATTTCGAAATCGGATCGTCAAGTCGAAACCTACCTTCTTCCCACAACATCATCACCGCAGTGGCGGTAATCGCTTTTGACTGGGAAGCAATACGAAAGATGTCATCTTTATTCAGAGCGCGTTTTGCCTGACTATCAGCCATCCCAAAAGCACCGTGAAAGACAATTTTTCCATGTCGGGCGACAAGCGCTACGACCCCAGGTACCTCTCTATTGGAAACCGCTTCCCGGCACATGCGTTCGATTCGGCCCAATCGTTCCGCCGACATTCCAACTTCGCCAGGTTCAGCAGAACTCAACGGCCAAGTGGCTGGCGCTAACTGAGCAGATACTGAAGTGTCAACAAGATTCCCTAGCAACAGGGCCAGTCCCAAAAGCATCAGGTAGCGATCGAATCTTTGACTCACAGGTTTAAGCTCCTCCAGTTAGTGCACGCCCAACGGATCCAAAAGTGTTTACAAGGATGCTAACGTCGGGGCGCGTCGATGACAAGAATTAAGTTGACTCGCAAGCTGCCAATTACCCACTATTCCCTTTAAATTTTTTTGAAAGGTCGACTCTTGCGAAAGCACGTTTACCCGACAAGTGCCAAGTTTTAAAGAGACGGACGAAAAAAAGGTGCGCAATGTCGGATGAAAGACGCCCCTGATCTTCAACTAGCAACCCACCATCGGTGGCAGCTTAAATCCGAGCAAGGCATCCCAGATGACTCGACGTCACAAATCTTTTTTTCCATTCCCACGAAGTGTGATGTGACACCTTCCCAACACCACCAACACGCGATAGCTTCCCGGTTTCAACGACAACCGACCCGCTAAACCGTAGAAGCAGACAAGATCGGCGTCGCATCCTGGCCAAAGCGGAAACCCGACTCCTCCAAGTTCAGATTGACAATTCCGACTCCGATCTACCGATTGAATGCTAACGTTTTCACGACCCGTCAACTGCTCGCGAACAAAATACGTGACGCAATCGGTTTCCCAGAGTACGATACAGCGTTCCCAATGATCAGCGAATCAGGGCCCGCCGGCACATCCTCTACAGCTCCATCCAACAACCGCTTGGTGGCCGAAAAAAATACGCACTACGAGTTTCATCTTGAGAAAACAGAAAACACAGGTGTCCGACAAGGCATAACAACTGTCATTCACGTCCCTGTACGAAACCAGACGTCGGCTGACCTTCGAGCAAGAACAATTCGCGAAGAACCTTGACAAAGGGACACGAACCATGAGATTCCAACTCAATTCTCCGCATGTCGTCGAAGAAAAGATCGATGACGAGGTTATGGTTATCCACTTGGTTTCTGGTGTCTATTACAACATGGTTTCCCCTGCGGCTGATATTTGGCAATCCATCATCAACGGCGTGTCACTCCCCTCTTTGACAACCTATTATGTCCGCCATTTCCCCGACTGTGAAAAATCGATCATCGCCGATCTTGCTTCGTTCGTTGCCGCACTCGAGTCCGAACAGTTAATTGTCTCGACAGCTCCCAATGGGAACACGATGGAAAACGAAAATCTGCTACCCCCCCATGCACCCAACGCATGGAAAGCCCCCGAATTAAATCGATATACAGACATGCAGGAAATGTTACTGGTGGATCCAATCCACGAAGTGACCGCCGAAGGATGGCCACAGAAAACGAAAAGCGACTCCCGAGACCGTTAAACCCATTCCTGACATCAACCGCTACCGAACATGCCCGTTCAAAGCCAATTTGATCAAGTTCTCGATTTTGCAAGAGAGCGTGAAGCCAACTACCAGACTCGATTTTTGCTCGGCCATTACACCATCGAACTGCGATCATTCACCGCAAATTTCCACCAGCGCGTGCTGACGGCCTTTTGTCACCTGCCAATACTCACATCGCCATTTCCAGATAATCGCAACAAAGCCGATCTGACCATATCTTTCTGGGATGACGAAACAACGGCCTGGTCGACACCCGAACTGAACAGTTCGGACCAAAAACCTGGTCGAGTCGTATTCCATGATGGCGACACACGCTTCGCCTGGGACTGCACGTCTCGAAGCTGGATGATCTACGATGGTGCCAATCGCCAGGGCTATTGGCGAACTCCATCGCTTTCCACGATTGCAGCACATGAATTCGCGGCTCCCTTTCGAACGATCTTCCATTGGTGGTCATCGGATCTTGATATGCAACTAGTACACGCTGCAGCGATTGGGCGAAATGACGGCGGAATTTTGCTAGTAGGGCGAGGAGGATCAGGCAAGTCGACCACCGCATTAAGCGTTCTGGGAAGCAGCCAACTGGGCTTCGCAGGAGACGATTATTGCCTAGTATCTGTTTCCCAAAACCCAGAGGTCACATCTCTTTATGGCACGGGAAAAGGCGATGCTGACAGCGCCTCTCGTATCCCTCATCTCCAGCGATCATTTCACCAAAGTGACTTACGTGTGGATGGAAAATCGGTGGTCTATCCCGCATTGATTTGCCCGGAGTCGATGATCGTGAAGATGCCACTTCGGGCCGTCGTTACACCCGTAATTTCCCTTCGCACACAAGCTCAACTGTCGCCGATTGGAAAAATCGCAGCACTACGATCTCTTGCCCCCAGCACACTGCTACAAATGCCGGGAGAACGTTCCAAAGCAATGGTCCGTCTGACGGATTTAGTGAAGGCTCTTCCCTGCTTTGAACTGCAGTTGACCGATAACCCGGCAGACTGCCATGACGCCATTGACACTCTTCTCACACGTCTATCCCAGAACACAGAACTATGAATTCTACTGATGTCTCCATCATTGTGCCTGTCTACAACGGTGCCGATTACGTGCGAGATGCGATTGAAAGCATCCTTGCTCAGTCGCACACCGCACATGAAATCATCGTGATTGACGATGGCTCAACCGATTCAACCGGAGCTATTGTGTCTAAGTTCGAAGGAGTCGTTCGATACCTTCGGCAAGACAACCACGGCGCTCCCGCGGCGCGGAATCGAGGAATCACGGAGGCGTCGTGCGAGTGGGTTGGTTTTCTAGACGCCGATGACCTCTATCGACCGCATAAACTGGAGATTCAACTCCGACGATTTCGGACACATCCCTCAGTGGATGTCGTCATGGGCTCCCGCGAACATCACATGCTCTGTTCCGCTGAAGGAGAAGAACCTCGCTTTGAGCGTTTGAAAATAGATGAACACGTTCCGCTCCAACTGGGCTGTGGTCTTTTTCGACGGTCCGCATTCCAAAAAGTAGGCCCGTTTGACACAAGTTTAAAATACTGTGATGACTACGACTGGTTTAATCGCGCTCGAGAGATTTCGCTACCATTACTGCTACACGACGACATCGTACTTGACCAACGCGTACATACGACAAATCTCACCCAACACCGTCAACTTGCTAATCGCTTCCAGTTGCTTGCATTCAAGAAATCGCTAGATCGCCGACGCACGAACCCGGACATTCCCTCGACGCTTCCAGCTTTGGCGACCTTCCACGAAAGCAACTTTTTAGTCAAACAGGAAATATCCAATGATTGAGTCGCCAGGTGTAAGCGTGATGATTCCCGTATTCAACGGTTCCCGATTCCTTGGACAAACGATCGACAGTGTATTGGCGCAAAAATGGCAAGCACTGGAGATCCTTGTTGTCGATGATGGTTCAAGCGACGACTCGGCAGAGATTGCGGAAGGTTATGGTTCATCCGTACGTTGTATTCGCAGATCCCATGCAGGCATCGGAGCTGCTCGGAACGTTGCGATTGCCGAATCCACGCATTCCTACCTACTGCCGCTCGATTCGGATGATCTGTTGACGGCAGATTCCATACAGATCCGCATGCAACAGATCCAACAATACGCCAACTGTGAATTGCTGGTCGGTTGCTTCACAAGCTTTGGCGATTTCGATTCCCCCAGCAATTCACCGGGACAATACGTTGTTCCTCAGGGCCCGCAAAGAGGCCATGTGGCTGGTACGTCTCTGATTCAAAGATCGTTATTCGACAAGATCGGACGATTTGATGAATCGCTCACAAGCGGTTGTGATCTCGAATGGTTCATGCGATGCAAGGAACAAGGAATTGCGATTCAGTTTATCGACAATATCCTGATGCGGCGGCGAATACACGGTCGCAATCACAGCTTGCAACCAGATCCCGACTCGGTGTCGAATCGACTGAAGTTCCTCAAGCGATCCTTGGAGCGAAAAAAGAAAACGGATGGAGTATCCGAGTGAAAGAGTCATTGCCCTGGATTCCAACTAGTTCGCAGCAGCTTTTACTACGAGCCTTGTTGCATACAGATCTCGATCAAGCCGGGATCGCTATCAATCAATGGCTGCAAACGGTGAATATCAAACGGCTAGATTTCGGATCCTATCGACTGTTGCCTCTGTTATGGAAACGAGCCGTAGCCCTTGATTGGGACTTACCTGACCTGAATATGATTAAAGGAATTTATCGACGCACGTGGTACGCTAACCAATTACATCTAACCCAATTGCTCACGGTCACTCAGGCGCTCCGGGCAGAAAATTGTGAAGTGTTATGGCTAAAAGGCGCCGCCTTAATCGTTAACTGTTATCACGATATTGGAGTCCGCCCCATAAGTGACGTGGATATTCTGGTAAAACCCGATGACACATACCAGACGATCGAAACCCTCGTGGATGCCGGCTGGGTACCGCAACCAACCCCCCTCACCGTTTCGCGAACATCAAACCCCAAGACCTTACCGGAATGGGTCATATCACCCCGTCCCCTCAATAATTTTGACCCAGCTTACTTCATCGCCCGCCATGGCCACGCCTTTTCCAAATCAAACGAATGCGAAATTGATTTACATTGGAGATTAATCCAGGAATTCGATGATTCGTTTCTCGATGAACACAGTTGGAAAACAGCCGAACCTTGTGTCTGGCGAGACACCGATGTCTTGGTGCCCGAACCAGCCTGTCATCTACTTTTTCTGCTGCTACACGGTTGCCGCTGGAATACAACCCCGGCAATTCGCTGGATTGCTGATTCGACCTATTTGATCCGCAGCCACGGCAATCGCTTGGATTGGAAGCGTTTTCAAGAATTGTCGGCAAGGGGAAACGTCTGCGGCGTATTATCCAGAATGCTTTATTATTTGAAGAATGAGATGGGTGTCGATGTGCCCAATGACTGCCTGAAATTCATCGCGAGCCATCCGACTCCTTCCAAGACACAGCGACGCTGGGACACCCTTCAACATGCGCCAGGCATGCATGCGGCTCTCTTAGAACTTTCTCTGCTAAGAGGCCGTTATCGACAGTATCGTCATGCACAAAAAAGAACAGCCAAACCGAGAACATTTCTTTCATTCATCCAGCATTGCATTGGCGCTCCTTCCCTGACTAGTTTCGCTAAATTCGCCACTAAGGAAATCGTCCGACGTACGCTCCCCCATCATCCGGGACCACTTTAGGCCCTGATTTGCGACGGTGTTCCATTCCTAGCCTACCGCCCAAGAATTCCATGACATCCTTGCTGCTGACCTACTGTCGTCACTAACGCATCACTTCCATCCCAGCTTGGTAACAATTACCGGCAACTGACGTTCCGCAAATCGTACCCCAGCCGATCCACTCCTTCATAGCCACAATATTCCAACCTCCCCACTCCGTTCACCATCGAACATAGACCTGCAAAAGCAAACACGAACCAGCAGTGGGAATATATCTTCATCTCAAGCTAAAACCGAACAACGAAGACAGCGTCTTTGTTGCAAATGGTGACCCCACCCCCTGGGAGTGACGGATTTTGAGTCCTACCATCTGGAATCATTATCGTACGAACGAAATCGCAGCCTCAAAGTGAACCGAAACAAGTCACCAGGATCCGAAATCGTCGTCGCGCGACCATGGCTGCGATCGAGAAACGGCTGACGATCGTTCGCCAGATTCAGCGACTTTTAATCGTTATTGACGCGTCGACCGAATCTGGCACAATTGAGGCCTTAGAAACCGCTAAAAAAAGGATTCGTCAAATGCCGGAGCAAGGATCATCGCGTGCAAAACCCGCAGCACCAACCAACGAACAAACTTGCGTGTCGCGATCGGCATGCCCTGTTTGCGGCGGACGACTCTTTGAGATTCGCCACAAGTTGCAATGCTCAAACTGCCACTCGATCTGTGAAACCTGCTGTGAGGGCGGCAGAGGCTAGATGACACGTTGCAAATGAATCGCGGCCCCGTCGGACCGGCTAGAGCCTAAGTCCTTTGGGCAACAGCTATTCGGCTTTCCCAAACGCGTACAACCTTGAATGCGTCCTGACGTAAACTACACCGTCCACAATTGCCGGCGTCGCATACGTATCGTCCCCCAGATCATTCACGGCGAGGACTTTCGGCTTGGGACCCAGTGTCAAAACAGAGATTCGACCGTCTCCAGCCGTACTAAAAAGCTTGCCATCCGCAATGACTGGCGATGCATAATGCGTTCCTCGACCTCCCGTTCGAATCCTTGCAAGGCGCTCGCCCGTCTGCTGATCTAAACAGGTGAGCACCCCACCATTCTTGACAAAATAGACCAAGCCGTCTTTGCATAACGGGGAAGGCACTTCCGGAATCCCTTGCTCCGCCAGCATTCGAATTCGGGATGGATCGACCACACCTTCACTGTCTAACGGTATGGCGAGGATTCCGTGTCGATCATATCCCGCACGAAATTTTTCCAGTTCCAACAAACTGGTTTCCCACTCTTGTTGTGAGATCGCACCGTCCTTGTCACGGTCAACATGTTGGAAACGAATCGCAGCACCATTTTGGGGTGCTTCCGCTCCATCCGGTCGATGAAAGATCATGATCCGTGGCAGTTCATCGCGTCCAATTTGTTGATTTTGATCGCGATCATGCTGAGCGAGCAATCGCCCGAACGAAGGAAAGGCTGGACGCAATGCCGGTTCCCCCATCTTGTTCCAGGCTGCCACAATCACTTCCCCACCGGCAACCACCGGCGTACTCGTGGCAGTTGTCGCACACTTGGCCACCCACAATCGCTCTCCCGTGTCGATTCTGAAAGCCTGTACTGACCGGGCACTGTGGACAATCAACTTTTCGCCAACAACAATCGGACAGGATGTGCAAGCAAGTTCCGAAGCAAAGGGCTCCGCTTGATCAATCTTCCAAATCTGCTTTCCGCTCTTTTTATCCAGAGCTAAGAGAAAGTGATCCACATGATTGCCTCGGTAAAGGATAACGCGATCCCCAATAATTGCCGGTGACGTCGCGTTGCCCGCATAGGACTTGGTCAGCGGCATTTTTCGCTCCCACAGTTTTCCCCCATCTCGATCGAAACAAATTAAGCCAAAAGATCCAAAATAGGCCACCACAAGATTTCCATCCGAAGTGGGTGTACTACTTGCCGGATTGAAGGAAGGATGTCCCGATTCGATCCTCTCTGTCGGCACTGTACGCCGCCAACGAACCGATCCATCGAGGCAAGAAAAGCAGACGACTTCGAGCCGTCGCTGCTGCTCATCGTAGGTGGTAAGAAACAACAAATCCCCAACGATACACGGCGACGAATGGCCCACCCCCACGGCAACCGACCACAGTTCATTTTGTCCGGGTTTAAACTCAGTAGGAAGACTCGGACCCGCTACGATCCCAGCACTATTCTCACCACGAAATTGGGGCCAATCGGCAAACGAGTCACGAACAACCACTCCAGCGATTGTCAAAGCCAGCATTAAAAAACGAATCATCATTTTCTTTCGCCTGTCCAGCGAACAAAGCTCAGTCATTTTTATTTCAGATTCCGGGTACCGACACGCATTCCGACGCTTTTCACTGCTCCTGATCACTCCCGTCGGACTCATTGTACAAGGGCAACGCGTTTTTACTAAAGGGATTCCCGGCCCTACCGCGGCCAAAGGCACCGCCTAATCAACCAAGTTCCAACAAACCATCGGCGACGGAAGGACACCAATAATAGCCTCCTGTCACAGGGCGAAAAAACTGGAAACATCCATCGACGATTCCATCGTCTAATCCCACCATGCGTCGCAATTGAGCTTCAAATGGATCAAATGAAGTGCCAAACGCAACAAACATCAACCCTTCCCCTGTCGGTCCTGCTCAAGGCAACGAACGCCGAACAATGAAAGCCTCAGGCGAAAAACTTTCCTGCGCGGTCCGTTTTACGTGTGCGAATTCAGGCGCGTCCGCCAATTCTTCGTTATCGACTTTCCGTCGTCCAATGAGATCGTCTTGTTCTTTTGCACTGAACTTCGCAAACTGTTTCAGATCATGCTTCCATGTTTGGACTGCAACAAAACTAATCCCATCCGCAGCCAACGCAACGGACGCCATCGCGTCTCCGACCGGGTTTTCCGTTCCATCCTCGTAGCCAGTCAGATCACGTCCCAAGCCATTCTGCGTGGGTTGATTCTTAAAACCATCGACCCCTGCATCGAATTCAAAGAACGGCTCCAATTGTTCACTCAACGCGCGCGCAAGATTCACAACCATCCCTGGCTCGTCACCATTGATCCAGACCTAGAGATCACGTTGGGTGGAAGGAACTTCTACACCGGCCCCTGAGAGTGCTGGAAACGCTCTCAGCTCAGGTCGATCACAGCCCAAACGGCGCGTCATGGACGGAGCCAACCCGAGGGTCATCGATCGACTTACGCTCAATCCAGAAATCACATCTCGTACCGCTTGTCTGTTGGCACCGAGACGTTTGAAAGCTGCTAGATAGCGCGCGAAGGATCGCTGCGGCTACAGAATTGCAGCTTGGGATTCCATTGCCAAACTCCTTCTCCTGTCCTTTCGATCTAACGGGATGGTTCGTACCCTTGCCCCCCATTCCAACTGCTGCAAGCGGGCTAGGATGCGTGAAACGTCGTCGCAAACAAATGCCCATCCCAACCAGCACGCTATTTTTTCCGGCTTCGTCTTAACGAAAGAGAGAGCGGCAGTTCCCCTGACGGGGAAAACAACCGCGCATGCGCGTTTTTTTCCCGTTAAAAGGCAACGAAGCAAGACACCTGTCGATCACGAGTCGAGGATCCCACCTCGACCAGGCGGCCCCCTGCCGCGGGACAAGCCGTCTTGAGTATTTTAAGGTCGCGTCAAACAAGACCAAACAACGGGTCTGAGGCATCGAGCAGCCACTGCTCGGCCCGATCATGTCTACTCGACGAGTCCCCGATGAAACTCTCTGCGAAGCGATTCAGGCCAGCGGGCGTTACAATTGAATCACATCGTTAAGTGCACCCGTACTATCGCCAATTGCCGCCGTTTGAACGCCCATTAAGCGCAACATGGAGAGCCACAGGTTAGCAATCGGCGTACCCTCCGCATAACGGACATGCTGACCCGTCTTGATCCTTCCGCCGGCTTCGCCCGCGATCACCGTCGGCAAGTTCGAACAAACGTGCAATTCTCCACTACTAAGACCTGACCCCATCATAAATAACATATTATCGAGTAAGGTTCCCTCTCCATCAGGAGTCGCATCCATCTTCTGGACAAGTTGAACAAATTGCTCCACGTGGAATCGATCGAGTTTTTCCAGTTGCTTGCGCACCGATTCATTCCCTTGACCGTGTGTCCAGGAGTGGTGTTGAATCGGCTTCTCAAACCAGCCTTCGACTTTCAAGGGTGAACTCCAACGCTCCGGTGCTGTCATCAATGAGGCAACGCGAGTCAAATCCGTCTGGAGCGCCAGAATCATCAAGTCTCCCATGACTTGTATAAACTCATCACGATGCATGGCCTGCCAAGGTTTCACAGGCGCCGATAAATTCAATCGGTTGATTTCAGCCTGCCGACGACGCACTCGTGTGATTTGCTGTTCCACAGTACGAATCGAATTGGTGTACTCATCAAGTTTCCGCTGATCAGTTCTCCCTAGCGTTCCTTTCAGCGATCGAGCATCCTCCAGGACCAGATCCAACACGCTGCCGCCGCGTCCCTGATCTTGCACGCGGAAAAGTCGATCGAAGACCTCTTTCGGATCACGCAACGACCTCGCCACATGCCCATGCCCATACCATGAGATGTTATCAAAATAGATTGATTCGCGATTATCCTCATAAGGATTGCAACTCAATTCCAACGACCGAAACGCCGTTTCCTTTCCTGCGACATCGGCGATCAGTTGATCCACAGTCCGTTTGAGCGGATATCCGGCTGGCGAAAGTTCATCGGGCGCTGCACTACTAAGCCAACAGGTGCTGGCCTGAGCATGCCCATCCGTTCCAGCAACCTTGATTCGATCAAGGTTACTCAAGACCAGTGTCTTGTCACGGATCGGACTCAGCGGCTCCAATGTTGGTGTGAGCGTGAAATCCGCGCCTTGATCGACCGGATTCCAAGCGTTCTGAACGACACCATTGGGGATATAGAAAAACGCCACGCGGCGAGGGCGTGTTGGCCCGGCGGCTCGGCTGGTACTCAACTGGAGACTTTCCAGCCAAGGCAAAGCAATCGCGGCGCCCGCGCCTCGCAACACGACTCGTCGACTCACCGTTTTGCTTTTCATACTCAACTCACTGGTCGTCTGGGAGAGAATGTTCTGCCTGCTTGGATTCGCCTTCACGGCCTCGCAATCGAAATGATGCGCTATGCACGACGGAACGGACCACAACACTGAACTGTCCATCGGCTTGCCGCACCCGTTCCACAATCTCATTCACGGCCTTCGCATCCGAGATCTGGAGTTCTCGCCCCAGCGAATAGGACAACAGATGCTCACTAAAAGCTCGCATAAACCATTCGGGGTGATCAAGA
The DNA here is from genome assembly GCA_029243025.1 of Pirellulaceae bacterium. Classification (NCBI taxonomy): domain Bacteria; kingdom Pseudomonadati; phylum Planctomycetota; class Planctomycetia; order Pirellulales; family Pirellulaceae; species Pirellulaceae bacterium. Next base: position 131,387 of record JAQWSU010000034.1, read on the forward strand.
ATTGCGTTTTTTAGTCCGACGGCATCTTGAAAACTTGTTTGCCCAAACAATTTCCCACTGGCATCGATCGCCAATCCGGAGGCATAATTCTCCCGCCAGCGACCCACAGCGTCATAGTTTTCCAGGGCAAAGCCCAAAGGATCGATTTTCGCGTGACACGAGGCGCATGATTGATTTACCTGGTGTTCAACCAACCGTTGTCGTAGCGTGAGCCCCTTTGCCTCGATTAACTCATCATCAGCTTCGATCGGCGGAACCGAATCGGGAGGTGGAGGAGGCGGTTGATTGAAAACCACCGTCGCCACCCAAGCCCCTCGCACAATGGGACTGGTCCGCAGGGGAGCCGACGTCATCGTCAATGTGGCAGCCGAAGTTATCACACCGCCTTCTCTTCGGTCATCAAGCTGCCGCCGATGGTAGGTCTGTGAATTCGTATTGAAGCGATTACGATTTTCTCGCGATCCAAACGGAACCGCATCGTCATACCACGACTGCAACTCGTCCGAACGATAGGCATACTTGCTATCCACGAGCAGCATAATGGAACGATCTTCCACCATGATGCTCTCAAAGAGCAACAACGGTTCAATCATCGTTTGCAAACCGAACTTCCACTGCTCACATCCAATCCGCGAATAATACTGCGGAAAGCGATCAAAATCGGGCACCGCCGTCACCAATTGATCCAAACGCAGCCACTGTCGGGCAAAGTTCTGTGACAACGCCTGACAACGAGGATCCGCCAACATGCGAGTGATTTGCGCATCGAGCACCTGTCGGTCCAGCAACGAACCGTCACGTGCGGATTCGAGCAAATTCTCGTCAGGAATGCTGCTCCAGAGGAAAAACGAAAGTCGTGTGGCAAGCTCATACGGACCCAACAGCTGTTGATCCTCGCCAGCACCTGCGGATTCAACCAGATAAATAAATCGAGGGGAGGCGAGTACGACAGACAAGACATCCTTCATGCTATGCCCGAACGATCCCGTATCACGCAGTCGATCACAAAACATCTGGTGGTATCGCTCCACCGTCGCCTCGTCGACTCGCGAACGAAACGCTCGCTCTAACAGTCGCGCAATCCGTTTCCGTCCAAGTTCCCGCATTGCCTGTTGGGATGCGCCCGTTTGCTCAGCAAATATTTCTTTCGTCACGCGACTATAGGTGTCAAATTCTGGACTATGTAAAACTGCGTTTCCCAATTTGAGGAAGCTTTCCACGAGAATCGGAGACACACTCAGTTCGCTCCCAACGTTATTAAAACCACCCTCAGCCTGTAGATCGATGGCAAACGGCGAGACTCCTGTGAGAATTTGCCGTTCAACCTGATTCTTCCCAAGCGTCCGATTTCCCACTCGGACTCTTCTGGGAAATCGACCGGTCGCGGGCAAAAAGTATGGTTGGTCCGCTCGAATCGTCTTCTCCGGCAGCGGATAGATATCGCCCTTTAAATCAAACAAATCACGAACCGCATTATTGTATTCAAAGCGATTGAGCCTGCGCATTACAACTTGAGTTGAAGGCGGGTTATTGATCAGATAGTCGTCTACAATCGATTGAAATGTGGCCACCAGTTGTCCGCGTTGTTGCAACGACAGCTGCTCATGATCTTCCGGGGGCATCTGATGTCGGACAAGCACATCGCGAATACGACGAACCGATTCAACGTTTAATAGCCATTCATCGCGAGTTGACCACTTCGCTAAATTGATCTCACCTTCCGCTTCATTTCCGTCATGACACTCCCAACAATAACGTTCCATCAGCGACCTCATTGCCGGCATCTTTAATGGCGTGGTTCTGCGAACAGAAGTTTCCGGCATTAGCTCGCCCGACGTCTCCGGATTCTCGTCTACGTCAGATCGATCAACTCGGGACAGCTTCAGATAGTCCAATCCCAGCAAGAAATGGGTTTTACGATATTGCTTCGCTCGTGGGTTATGTCCCGCAAGCTTGAGCTCAAGTGTTTGACGGCCTAACTTAAGCTGTTCGACGCGAAACGTTGCTAAAGGGGCAAGATCAACTTGTTCGGAAAACAAGTCAATCGTCGTTCCCAGTTTCTTGCCGTTCAGGAACAGTTCAATTTTCCCGTAATCAACGGCTCTCGTGAATTGAAGTGACAGATCGTAATCACCAGCAATCTCGACGTCGAAATTGGTTCGCAGCGTCGCACCAAGCGGACCATCCCATAACAGATGCGCCCCACTGCTCCATTGAGGCCCATAATTCTGCATATCTTGCAGACGGGCTCGCTCGGATTCAATCCCTAGATCCAGCTCACCTTCCAGGCGATCAAGTTCGTCCGTCTGAATAACTCGGCCCCGTACGGCGTAAAATCTCTGACGTGCCTCACCGTTGACCTCGTCTTTTTGTTCCCCCGCCGAACTCTGCGCGAACGCAGGCACGCCCAGGGCGACAAAGAGTAACAAGGTACAAACAGGTCGAACCATGGCAGGAACGCTTGGGGTTAGGAGTGAATTATCCATTATAGGGTATTTCAGCATGCAGTTAAAACACGTTTTCCCATTGCTTCTACCTACATCGGTTGGCTTTCTGATGATTTCCGTCGTGGCACAAAATCTTTGATAGGACGCCGACCCGTTTGACTGTGCGATTATCCTTGGCGGGCCAGAAGGAGCCACGTGCGGTTGCTCGCCGACTCCGTTGTACACAAGTGAAGAGCCTTCCACGCCGCATCCGCTACGATCGTTTTGGAGAATCGTATGGCTTGGCCTTAACGGCAGCAAGGTCTACGGCCTGGATCGAGTTCGAAAATCTGTGATCTTAACCCGCCAGCAGCTACAATGCTCGCGGTCTATGTTGCCCGCCCCACGGTTTTTAATTACTGGATTTTTGATCATGCCAAATCGTCGCCAATTCCTGTCGTCTGCAGCTGCCGTCGCCGCGGCCTCATCCCTCGCGCCACACGTATCCGGCAGTGAAAAGCCCAGACGAAAATTGGGATACGCATTGGTGGGTCTCGGCCGACTCAGCACCAACCAACTCGCGCCGGCCTTACAAAAAACTCGCGACAGCGAACTAGTAGGAGTCGTGACAGGGTCACCGGAAAAGGCGGCTCAGTGGCAAAAGAAATACGGAATTAGTGAAAAGAACAGCTACAATTACCGGAATTTCGACCAGGTCGCAGACAACCCAGAAATCGATGTAATTTACGTCGTGCTCCCGAACTCAATGCATCAAGAGTATACGATTCGGGCTGCCCGCGCAGGAAAGCATGTCCTGTGCGAAAAACCGATGTCGGTCAGCGCAGAAGAAGGTCGCACGATGATTCGCGCCTGCCGTGAGTCCGACGTTAAATTGGCCGTCGGATATCGTTGCCAATTCGATCCGCACCACATCGCATGCATGCAAACCGCGCGAGATCAACAACACGGCACCCTTCGACACATCGATGCCGGTTTCGGTTTTCGCTTCGGAGATTACCCCTGGGGAGATCTTAGACGATGGCGATTGGAACGGGAATTAGCGGGTGGTGGTGCTTTAATGGATGTTGGCATTTACGCGCTGCAAGCCTGCAGATACTTAACCGGCCAAGAACCCAACTCTGTAATGGCAAGAGAAACAAAAACCGATCCAATTAAGTTTTCGGAAGTGGATGAAACCATTTTATGGAGCATGGAGTTTCCCAACGGGGTAACCGCAAATTGCTCCACCACCTACGGTTTTGGCGGAATAAATCATGCCACGGCCTACGCAGACCGAGGCAAATTTGGCCTTTCCCCCGCATTTGGTTACGGTGGAATCCGAGGGTTTTCCGGCAACCAACCGCTCAACAAACCAACAGTTGACCAATTCGCAGTTGAGATCGATGACTTTTCGCACGTGATCCAAACCGATGGTAGCTCCAAGGTCTCCGGTGAAGAAGGACTACGGGACCTAGTTGTTATCGAGGCGATCTACCAATCCGTACGAACAGGGAAACGCATCAAAGTATCGCAAGCCTGATCATGTTTTCGTCCGCCGCAGCCAAAATCAAACCAGACAAGGCTCTTACAAGCTACAATAGAGGAGAAATCTACCCGATAACGGAGCCAACATGTCGCGATCCTTCTTTCGAGCCCCCCTCCTGGCCGTCGTTACCGCTTGGCTAACCATCCACACGGGTCACCCGGTACTGGGGCAAGCTCGGTCAATGCGACCAATGCGGCTCTCGATCGACGCACGAGACCTGCCACGGAAGCTATTGCACGCGAAGCTACAAATTCCGTTGACCGATGACGACCAACAAAACGGACGAGTAGCGCTTTGGTACCCAAAATGGGTTCCCGGCTCTCACGGACCAGGCGGCCCCATCGCTAATCTTGCCGGCATTTCCTTTGAAACCGCTTCCGGTAAGAGTTTATCCTGGAAGCGAACTCCCGGTGAAGTTTATCGGTTTGAGGTCGATGTGCCCGCGGGCGTGGATGTGCTCCACAGTTCCTTGCACTACATTGCAGACCAACCCACAACAACCTCATTTGGACACGATTGTTTTGGCGGCAGTCAGCTTGGTGTCATTAATCCGAGTTCAGTACTACTCTGCCTTGAAGCGGCTGACATTGATCGCCAAGAGATCATCACCGATGTGGTGCTTCCGCCAACCTGGAGTATCGCGACAGCCTTGCCAAACACGGAAACATCAGAGGGCGATTCCAACGATCATTCCTTCGGTCCCGTCTCATTGCGAACCTTGGTTGATAGTCCGATCATGTTTGGAAAGCACTATCGCGCCTACAATTTAGTTGACGCTCAACACAAGGACACGATCCCGCCGCATATCCTTCACGTATTTGGTGACGAGTCTTCGCATACTGACTTGGATGCAGAAATTGTCGCAAGGCTCGGCTCGATGGTAACGCAGACAGCCTTTCTGATCGGCTCTCACCCATACGACCAGTTTGATATCCTCCTCGGTGTCAGCGACGAATTGCCCGCGAACGGACTCGAGCACGCCCGTTCCACCTTCAACGTGCTTCCTCCCAAAGGACTGCAGTCGATCGAGGAGCTGAAGGGATGGAATCGATTACTCATTCCGCACGAATACCTGCATGCTTGGTGCGGTAAATACCGTCGCCCCGCGGGCATGCTCACGAACAACTTCCACACTGCCAAGGACACCGAACTGCTTTGGGTTTATGAGGGTTTAACCCAGTACTTAGGAGAACTCATCGAAGCTCGATCGGGACTCATGTCCGCTGACGAGTTTCGGCATCGACTCAACGTGGAACTGAGGAACGCAAAGCACCTACAGGGTCGACAATGGCGAACGTTGGCTGACACGGCCGCAACGTCCCACATTCTTCGTGACCGCAGCCCGAGTTGGAGCGGTTTACGACGCAGCCAAGACTATTACATGGAAGGAATGTTGCTTTGGCTTGAAATTGACGCACGAATCAGACAGGCCAGCGACGGCAGCCAATCTCTGGACGATTTCTGCGCCTCCTTTCTGGGCTCCACACCTAACGACCATAATCCAAAACCTTTTTCTCGCAAGCAGATTGTGAAAGCGCTCAACACAATCGTTACTGACGATTGGGATGGACTGATTCGACGGCGGGTTGAGGCAATTCAAAATGATTACGATCCGGCAGTCGCTGAATTGCTCGGCTATAATTTTGAACTAACCGCCAGTGAACCTGAAATTCCCGCCAAAACCTTCCGTCACAGCAAGGGGGTGGATGCGTTTGATTCGCTGGGCATCCTACTGGCCCAGGATGGCACCGTAAAAAACGTGCTACTCGGCAGCACCGCCGATCAGGTCGGATTGGGCCCCGGCATGACCGTTGTTGGCATTAATGGACGGAAATGGAGCGGTGGACGGTTTGCGGAAGCGATTCGCTTGGGGCAAGATAAACGCCCGATCGAATTGATAGTGGCCAACCGAGACGAACTACGAACGATCCAAATTCATTATCATGACGGACCCCGCTACTGGAATCTAACCAGAAATGAGGAGAAGTCTGATTTACTGAAGCCAATTCTCGCGCCCAAGTAACATCGGTTGAACTGCAGTTAGGCTTTCGGTCCCATCCGAATTAGCCGCACATGGCCATCGTAGTGGACTGCCGCCAGTTCGGGTAACAGGGGATGTCGATCCAGGTCAAGGACCGGACTAGGCAGCTTGATTTTGTGAACCTCGGTTTTCTCGTCACTCCAGAAGGCGACGTACCCTTCCTGTCCACCAATTCCACCAATCAGAGTGCCATCCGGCTCAAAAATCAGCCGCCAGACAATGCCGCGGGGAATCCCGGTCGTTTCGTGGGTTCGGATTTGCTTTCCAGTTTCCCAATCAAGGATCAATACGAGCGGTTCCTGAACACCCGCAAACGGATTGGTTGCCTTATGAAGTCCTCCACAAGCGAGGTACCGTCCATCTGAATTGAGATCCATGCATCGAACTCCCCCGTAGTCAACCTGCTGCCCACCGTGATAAGTGTACAACGGCTTCGCCTCGAGAGAACGATCGAGCTTACCGGAGGCAATCTCCCATTGATGCACAACACCTTGCAGATCACCGCTCAACAACAATTCACCATCGGGATGGAAAAGCAGACTGAAAACATGCTTTTGATGCCCTTTGAGAGTTCGTAACAGTTCTCCCGTTTCGACCGACCACAATTTAACGGTCAAATCATTTCCTGCGGTGGCGACGATGCGGTCGGTGGGATCTACTGCTACCCAGCGAATCCAACCTGCATGGGCATCGATTTCTCGAATAGGCCGCAACGAATCCCCGTCACCAACTGCCACCGCGTCCCAAAAGATCAGTTTCCCATCGTATCCGGCAGAGAACATTTTAGATCCATCGGCCGAAAACCCGACACCACGAGCCCAACTCTGGTGGCCAGCAAAACTAACATGTTTGTCTTCTTTCAGATCCCAACGTTGAATGGAATGATCCATCGACGCGGCAAACACGTACCGGCCCGTGGGATCAAATCTTGCTCCCAACAAAGGCGCCGAATACTTCCACTCACGCGCGACATGCGAAGCCTTCACATCGACCTTCGCGTGCTTCGCCGCATTTGATATCGTTGATTGGTCAGCCGCATCGCTCACGCTAATAACTCCTCAATCGCCACACCGGTGGGATCTGCCATCGGAACGGCTCGGCCGCCCACATCAAATTCGCTGGTCGGATCTAAACCAATTGCCCGCAGGTAAGTGTGAAAAAGATCTGCCGGTTTCACTTCATAGTCGGCAATTTCGGTTCCATCTTTGCTCATAGCGCCGATGACTGCTCCCGGTTGGATCCCACAGCCGGCCAAGGCGATCGAAAAACCTCTCCCCCAATGATCACGTCCAAATTTCCGATTGATCTTGGGAGTACGACCGAACTCGGTGAGCACGACAACGAGCGTGCTATCGAGCATTCCTCGTTCAGCCAGATCATCGATCAATGTCGAATAAGCCTGATCAAATTCGCCCAATTGTTCGATGTGAAAGTTGAAATTCTCAGCATGGGTATCGTAATTCGAATGGGAGACCTGCACGAACGAAATCTCATTCTCCAGGAGTCGGCGTGCCAAAAGACATTGCTTTCCGAGATCAAAGTCGCCGTACTTTTCCGCCAACTTCGCAGGCTCCTTGGTCACATCAAAGATTTCTCGGTTCGCCATCAATTGCAGTGCCTGCTCATGGCTTTGGACATAGGCATCTGTTTCGGCTGTTCGGCGTCGTTGCAAAAATCGTTCATTGGCTTGTCGCCGAAAAGCCTGCCGTTGATCATCCACCGTCGCCGTCATGCCGCCGGGTAGCTTGCTATTTCGCAATCCACCTTTTGTCCCGACCGAGATACTTCCGTACTTTGGCCCGAGAAAGGCTGAATTACTACTCCGAGAGCCTGCTCCTGAGGATACGTGAATATGTCCCGGCATCGGCGAGAGGCCTTCATCCAACCCTTTGGCCACCACAGCCCCAATGTGCGGAAAATCGGCTGTGGGCGTCTTTTTATGGCCCCGTTCAATCTGATATCGACTCAATCCGTGATCGTTCTGCTCCGTATTTACCGACCGGATTAACGAAATACGATGCATTTGCTCTGCTGTCTTCGGCAACAACTCGCAAAGTTGAATTCCCGGTACGGATGTGGGGATCGCTCGAAATGGTCCTCCGTTGAGGGTACCCGGCTTGGGATCAAACGATTCAAATTGGCTCACCCCTCCTGACAGGAAGATCGAAAGTACTCGTTTCTTCTTCGCTGCAATTTTTGCCGCTGCCGCAGGCTGTACGAGGTGATTCAACCCGAACATCCCGCCCGCACCTGCAGCAACCGTCCCCATAAACCTGCGTCGCCCGGTAACATGCTCAGGAGACGAACACGCGTAACTGCATTTCATAACGTCACCCTCTCAATATCTAATCTTTCATCAGGATCCAATCCATTTTCACCGGTACAGCAGACCCCCACTTCGGACGAAGGGGCAACCAGCCAGCTAATGATTGAACCGAAACTCCAACGAAGTCAACAAACCCCAAGCAAGATCGCGAATTGCTTTATTTCGATCACCACTCCGTTGCTGCAGGTAGGCCCCCACTTCCGCGACTTCCTCCGCCGTGGGACTCCTCACCAAAACCGCTAAATAAAGTTGGCGGGCTAAATCAGCATCGTCTGAAATCGTCTCTAAAGCTGAAATGAGAGTACCTTTTGAGGCTGACAACCAGCCCTGCACACGACCGTCATTCGCAAAAAACAAAGCCTGGTCGGCCGTCGCACTGAACACATCTTGAGGTGCGCCTCCTGGAGCCGCGAACATCGACACATAGGTACTTCTTACCGTATCGATCCGTTTCCGGGTCAGACTGGCAAGTTGCTCTCGTTCTTCGTCTTGACTCAGCTTCTTATCTTTCGCATTTTCTTTTGTCTTTTCTAATTCCCCTTGCGCCTCTCGCTCAAATCGTGGCATCAACTCGAGCGCCGAAATGGTAGTGCCGGCCAGTTGTTCAGGCGACAACGGCACGAGGGCTCGCACAGCGAATCGTCGCTCCCAGGCACGACGGACACGCCCCCTTGCTTGTTCCGCCTTCTCACCGATTTGATCCATTTCGGCTCGAGCAAGCTTCAACCGACTTTCAAGATTCGCCAGATCCTGACCAATCCGCGTCTGCCGGTTTAACAGTTGTTCACGTGTTTGCGAATGTGCTTCAAGTCGCTTTAAGGCCGCGCCCACCAGTTGTGTCGATTCGGCATAGGCTTGTATTTCTTCAACCCGACGCGTTCGTAGCGATTGCTGACTAACATTCAGTGCAGCAATCGCCTCGTCAACTCCAACGTCGCTGATTGATGCGTCGACCAATGATGCTTTCGAAATCGCTTCCATCAAGTCCCTCAGCGCACTCTCTGTTTTGCCAAACGCTGCCCGTTTTTTCTCCCGAACATCCTGTAATCGTGCAATCTCAGTCTGCTGTTGAGTAACTTGCTGTTCGAGCTGGCCCAGACTCTGAGTCACGGCGACTTGTTTTTTTTCCAGCAGCGTTCGTTTCTCACTTTCAAGCTTAGAAATCTGTTGGGTCGTCTTTCGCAGCGATGCGGACAGTTCGACCCCATCTTGCTGCTGAGCCAAAATAACTCGGTATTGCTTCCGGCCATTCAGCGCTGCTAATCGCTGACGTTCCATCTCTTCAGCAACCCCCAACGCGCCTCGCGCCTCAGCCACCATATCGACGATTCCAATTCGCTTGCCATGCATTCGCCCGAGCGATTGCCTCGCTTCCACCGATTCAGTCGAAAGTTGGCTCAGCTGTTTTTCAGATTCTGAAAGCTTCTGCTGGGTCGCCTTTAGCTCCTGCTCGCTTTTCGTGACCCGTTCCTCGTACTGTTTCACAGTCTTCGTCAGTTGCGAATCTTTAGGAATGGTTGCTGTGACTTTCTTGGCAGCCACCACCGCCTGATTGAGCGAAGCCAGCTGAGCCTGATGCGTCGACAATTGGGTTTCCAGCTTCTTCGTTGCCTCGTCTGCTTCGGAGCGTTGTTTATCGAGCAACGTCAAACGTTTCGCGGTTCCATCGATCCGTTCGTCCAGTACCTCTACCCGCTGTCGAGATTTCGCTAGTCTGGCTCGATATTTACCTGCCTGCGATTGCGTTGTTTTGCCGGCAAGACTTTCAATTTCCTGATCGCATTTTTCGATCCGCCACGTCAGATCATCAAGCGACCATTCGACCTCGGTGGGATAATCAACTGCACGCTGATAGGCGTCGGTATTGGCAACTTGCCGGAGAAATCCGCGCAGATCGAAATCACTTGCAACAAATTCTCCCGCCAGCATTTCAAGTAGAGCCGGATGGGACGGAGGATTGTCACTATGGTGAAAATCGACTGGATCAACAATTCCGATCCCCATCAAATGCTTCCAAAATCGATTGACCGCATTTTTCGCGAAAAACTCGTTGGCCGGATGGGTCATCAATCGGGCAAGTTCCGCACGGCGGCTGAATTTCGGCAGCGCTGCTGCTTGCTTACTAGGGGCCACAAGATAGGCTGTTCCACCATCGAACCGAGGTTCCACGTCCAAGGTTAATCCACTCAACAAGTGGGGACGAGAACGTGCAGGATCATCATCAGGCAAGAACACTGATTTGTATTCTGATTCGCCCTCCGCCTTTTCACCCACATAGGACTTTTTGTTGTCTGCCTCATCTTCGAACAAGTAACTTCTATTAACAAATGACAGAATGCCGTAATACTCAGACTGTTCGTAGTCCACAATATTGGGATGATCATGGCATTGAGCACATTGCAGATCTCGCCCAAGAAAGATACGTCCGAGATCGCGAGTCAACGCATTCGACTCAACATCACGTTCCATCAAGAATTTCGCTGCCGCCCGCAAATCACCTCGCCCATCCGCAGTAATCACCTCCTGGACAATTCGATCGTAGGCCCATTTTTCAGAGACCGCTCGCTTCAAAAAAGCAAGCCAATCCGCTTGAGGAATTCGAGTGCCGCTCCTGCGTTCCATTAAAACGACGTCCAGAACTCGACTAAAGTATTCGTCAAACTCCTGGGACTCAAGCAACCGATCGATGATCACCGCCCGCTTGTTGGAATCCTGGTCAGCGAAATACTTTTCACATTCCGCGCGAGTTGGGCCGCGACCAATCAGGTCTAAGTAGATTCGACGTACGAATTCCGCATCCGTCGAGCGTTCCGCCAACGGACCGACATGAGCCGATACGATCGCGTTATCGATGCGCTGACTGAGGGAGGGCGGCGCGGTCTCTGCTCGCAGAAGGGCCACACTCACCAAAAAGACAAATGTGACGCAAAACGGGGCTCGTCGAATAGAAATCATCGACCAACTCAAACGCTAAAGGAGGGAATTTAGAGGCCCCTCTAACGTAACCGACTGCCTCGTACGCAGCAAGCTTTAAACCATTTCTACGGCGAAGGATAAACGCTCTCGGTTAAAAAAACGGTTCGTCGACGATATGAAAATTAGACAATCACATATACAACCGCGCCGCATCCGAAGGCCCAGGGCTCCAAGCGAGGCTTCGTTATCTTGTCTCGCGAAGCAATTTGGGCACTTTGGGCGGTCCGCCGCGGTTGATTTGGCGCGACGCGACAGGCCCAGCTTTTATCAGCGAACCTGGCTGATCAGACCGCGATTCTCCCGGAACAAAGCTGCACCGCTCTTGCTTCGTTCAGAAGGGAGGACGGAACGATCAACCTCACGACTCCCCAAGGTTGACGTACGGAGCGCAACTGGGAAACTCTTCGCCCACGAGATAACATTAACTGCCCTTCAGAGACTTCTCAATCTCAGCAATCACTTTGGGATCGTCAGGCTTCAATCCCGGCTGAAATCGGGCGACCACCTTCCCATCACGATCGATGAGAAATTTCTCAAAATTCCAACTCACCTTTCCGGCTCCCTTCGGTTTGGTGGAGACCTTCGTCAGGTGCTTGTACAGCGGACTCGCGTTTCCACCGTTAACGTCGATCTTCTCAAACATGTCAAAAGTCACGCCATAGTTCTTTTTGCAGAAGCTATCGATATCGCTGGGCGTTCCAGGCTCTTGCCGACCGAATTGATTGCACGGAAAACCTAAGACGGCAAGTCCCTGTTGACCATACTTTTCGTGAAGTGCCTGCAATTGTTCATATTGAGGAGTCAAGCCGCACTGACTAGCAACATTAACGACCAATAAGACACGTCCTTGGTACTTTTTATTCAGCTGAACTTCATCTCCCGCGAGTGACTTGACTTTGAAACCGAGTGCCGTCGGCGTCTTGCTCACGTCCGCAGCAACCACGATTTGCCCTGATGCCAAAATTCCAAATCCGAAAAAGATCAACAAGCCGCAGATACTTTTACCCATCTTTCGTCACTCCTGGTGAACGTTGCGTTGCGAAATGTCCGAGTGCGTCGAACTGATGATACCTTTTTTCTCACTCGAACGGTGGTCCCGATGTCCCACCGATCATCAAGATGACAGTTTGACTAACCTCCGAGCATGCAAAGGACCGTACTAACGCTGGAACAATTAACACCGTTACGTATTTTACCGGTAAGATGAATCAAAATCGAACCTCTGCGGCCCACCTAAATCGAAAGATTTTCATCATGAAGACCTCGTTTAATCGTCGTCGTTTCCTGCAATCGGCTGCTGCTGCTGGGATCAGCTTACCCACGATCGTACCGAATCACGTCCTCGCAGGCACGTCACCTAACGAACGATTGAGATTTGCCTGCATCGGCATGGGGGGCCAAATGAAAGGCTATTTGATGCCAGAACTTGGCAAGATCGATCAACAGATTGTCGCAATTTGCGATGTTGACAAACGACAGCGGGATGCAGCGCAACAGATCCAGGGTCTGGAAAAGGCACGAGCTTACCATGACTATCGAGAGTTATTGGACAAAGAGACGGGAGTCGACGCTGTCGTGATTGGCACTCCAGACCACTGGCACGTGCCCATTTGCCAAGCTGCCCTGGCAAACGGAAAACATGTCTATTGCGAAAAGCCTCTCGCGCATTCCATTGCCGAATGCCGACAACTGGAGAAGCTCGCTTTACAACACCCCGACCTGGCAACGCAAACGGGAAATCAAGGATGCTCAACCGAGGGATTTCGTCGCAGCTTTGAGGTAATCCGCTCAGGGCTGCTGGGTGCCATCAAGGAAGTTCACGTTTGGCACCCAGCTCATAGCTGGCCAAACGGCGTCGATCGCCCCACCACACCGGATGCCGTTCCTGCCGGTTTCGACTGGGATTTCTGGCTTGGCCCGGCGGCCAGTCGACCTTACAACAATGACATTTATCACCCCGCCAAGTGGCGAGGATGGTACGACTTTGGAGGTGGTTCCATGGCTGACTTTTGCTGCCACGGCTTCCAACTCGCCTACCGCGCATTGGAGTTGGGTGCCCCCACTCACGTGGAAGCCACGGGCGACGACATGGGACACGAAACTTTCCCCACAAAATGCAAAGTCACTTTCGACTTCCCGGCGAATGAGAACCGGGGTCCCGTCAAACTATTTTTCTACTCCGGGGATCAATATTTTCCACCGATGGAGGTCACCCAAGGTCCGGTAGGATCAACCGGCTGCCTTGTTGTCGGCACAGATGGCACACTCTCAGCTGGACTGTGGAATACCGACTGCAACGTCCGACTTAAAGGCGCGAAGGGTTTTGGAGGTGCCGATCAGCCGGAGGTCTCGCGAATAGCCAAAACCGAACCTCGCATCGACACGGAAGTTCTCAAATGGGACCCACGCCGTTTGGCGAAAGGACAGCGACCACGCTGGAGTCGCGTCAACAATTCGCACATGTTCGAATGGGCACTTGCTTGTCGCGGCGATGCGAAATCCTATTCGCCATTTGAAATCGGCGCTCAAATCACGGAAATCGGAATGCTTGGCGTTCTGGCACTACGCCTGCAAAAACCAATCGAATGGGACGCCGAAGGCCGGAAAGTCGTGGGTATGCCCGCTGCAGATAGACTGATCTCCCCGCAGCCACGAACTACCTATCTGAGCACTGCCTGATTCCAATCATTGATAAATTTCTCGATACCAAAACGCGCCGGACAATTTTGCCTGATAAGCAAAAGACCACGGTCTTTCGCCGTCAGATGCATCGTGCAGTTATGACCCAGTGCACGGCCATCGATAAGTCGCCTCGACTTTTGAGAACCTTGACAGACGATCTGAAGCATAGATCAAGGCTGGTATGGCTACCGCCCAAAGTCCGCCCAGGAAGGCAAAATGTAGCGCACGAGGCTGGTAGAATCCAATCACCCCGAGTCTCTCCCCCGCTGCAAACGCCAGCGGTGCTCCAAACCCAGCCAAGAGGCTACTCATCCAGTAGCGCCCACTTAACCAGCGCATACAATACTGGAACGTGGTCGCGAACTGCATCCAGAGGACAGTCATAAAAAAGGGCGGCATCCAACTGATCAGTGAGCCGAATGGAAACCAGACCGCGCCGGAACTGATGAGTGTTGAATCGACGATCAAACCAACAAACGCTGTGATGAGCATGAGCGTTAGTTGTGTTCGCCTATCGGTCGCTAACCAAAGATGGGCACCAATCAGCCCGAAAGCGACTAACATCCCGATTTTGCGATCACCCAAGGCGACCCCACCAATGCAAGCGAGCCAACCGATTTGATAAAGCAGATAGTTGACGATCTGGACCATCGCGACTGCAGGCTCACGCTCTTTTGAAAAACATCGCTTCAGCAACTACCTCACCCAGAGTATCACAGACTCACATGGATGCTGCCTCGATCAGTTCACTCGGACCTTTTCGTGATCGGAATTTGAACTTCGCCGTAACGCATAAAACTGGGAACGAAAGGGCTATTGAAGCCAAGATATCGGGCCACACCCGTCGTCTTCCACTCCGGTTTTTTGTCAACCCAGTCCCGCAATTTCTCCTCGTATTTGCGGAGACGCTGCTCGTTATAAGATCCTCGCACCGCAATGCTGATCACTGTCGTCGGCTCTTGGTCGGCAACAAGAACTTTCCCCTCCACTCCGGTATCGCCGATGTCCGTGCTGGCGTACAAAAACGCCATTGATTGAGATTTCTCGTCATCGAATGACATTTCCACAGGAGCGGTCATTGCGATTTTGTTGTTTTTGATGTGATTGAACAGTGTACCAAAAAGTCGATTTTGTCCCGCGGCCGAACTTTTGACGGTGGCCGATCGGTACACCGGATATTCCTTGATGACGATCTCATTCACCTTGCCAGGGGGTGGAAAGCCCTCCGGTTGCTTCGCTTCCGGAATATAGAACGGAGATCCAAACATCGCGGGCACTCCTAGACTTCCGAGGACGAGAACCAAGCTGAAAATCAATAGGCGGCGAATTTTTGACTTCCGACTTTTTCCTACCGCCGCGGTGGAAATGATTGAGGTGCCGCCTGACATCAGTTGCTCTTTCAAAAAAAGTAGTTAAACACCCAGATTAAAGACCGGCACAGGATGTGCTAGGTCGCAGATGTCCATCTTACTAAAGCTGGCAAGTCCAAAACGTCAAGTGGCCGAAACTCAATTCTTCTGTCGAAAAAGCTTGAAATCATACCCTTCTCGCTCATGCGGCTCTCCGATAGCAGCTTCCGCCCGCAAAAATTTCGGCCGTTATCCGCAGCGTCGTGTTGTCAAGCTGACCTCTGCGTCTAAAGCGAGATAGCCACTGAAGGTTTTGCGGTCCAACCGCTGATCGCCCTTCAAACCTGCCACGCCTCCAACGATTCGACCGGAGCACAGAAAATCGCAAAGGTTCGAAAGGAACTGTTCCATGAACGTCGTTTGGTTCAAGAGAGACCTTCGTCTCGACGATCATGCACCCTTAGCAAAGGCAGCCAAACTGGGTCGCTGTCTGTGTCTCTACGTCTACGAACCTGAGCTGATCAATTCGCCAGAATTCGATGCCTCTCATCTCAACTTTATCAATCAGTCGCTCACCGAGATCGATCAACAATTGAAACAAATCGGCGGAGCACTGACACTTCGCGTCGGTCGGATGCCCGACGTTTTGGATCAACTGCACCGTAAGCTTGGCATTTCAGGCCTTTGGAGCCACGAAGAGACAGGCAATAAAATCACCTACGACCGTGACCGACGTGTCGCCCGCTGGGCCGAAACGCATTCGATCCCTTGGAGACAGTTGCGGCAAAATGGAGTCGTGCGTCGTCTGGCGTCACGCGACGCCTGGTCGCGACAACGAACCTCGTTCCTCAAATCATCCACAATCTCTGCTCCAAACCTTATTGAGCTGCCGCCGAATGTTGAATCAGAGGGAATCCAAGAGCCCGGCAAGTTTCAACTCGTCCAAGTCAACAAAACCAGATTACAACTCGGCGGTGAACGGGTTGGAAAAGAGTTGCTTCAGTCATTTCTTCACGATCGCGGCGAGAATTACAACGCCGAGCTTTCAAGTCCTGTCACCGCTTGGAACAGTTGCAGTCGACTCAGTCCGTATTTGACGTGGGGGTGTCTCTCCATTCGGCAAGTCACGCAGACATTGCATCAGCGGCGAACCGCACTTCGAGAACTTCGCGCCCGCGGTGAAGACACTGGCCGTTGGTTAACGTCATTAAAAGCATTCGAGTCCCGCCTCAGCTGGCACTGCCATTTCATTCAAAAGCTCGAAGACGAACCTGCCATCGAGTTCGAAAACATGAGTCGTGCCTACGATGGAATCCGTGAAGATTCGTTCAATCAAGATTATTTTGACGCATGGTGTGCGGGCCGCACCGGCTACCCTCTCGTCGACGCATGCATGCGAGCCCTCCACCAGCGAAGCTGGATTAATTTCCGTATGCGAGCCATGCTCGTTTCCTTTGCGTCCTACCATCTTTGGTTGCACTGGAGGCCAACCGCCGTTTATTTGGCGAAACACTTTCTCGATTTTGAACCTGGGATTCATTTCTCGCAAATACAGATGCAATCGGGCACAACCGGGATAAACACGGTGCGCATTTATTCCCCTATCAAGCAAGTAATCGATCAGGATCCGACAGGAGTTTTCATTCGTGAGTACGTGCCGGAGTTACGGGATGTACCAGACAAACACATCGCAGAACCACATAAGATGACCCTCTCGACTCAGTCGCGAGTTGGATGCCTCCTCGGCAAACAGTACCCGTATCCCATCGTGACACACACGACCGCTTTCAGAGCTGCTCGGGAAAAGATTTACGCAGTCAAACGTGAACCGGAAGCACAAGACGACGCACGACGTGTTTTTCAACGGCATGGCAGCAGAAAACGGCCTTCCCGACGGTAGTCCAGCGGGATCGCATTTTTTTCAGCATTGCCAATCAGATTCGGCCTTCTATGCTGTTTTGGCTCGTTTTTGACCGAGCATTACACCCCTTTAAACGGAGACTTCTACAATGTCTGCAAGCCAAACTGACACCCATGATTGGACCGAACTTGCCATTGGCCTCTACGACAAGCTGACCGGTCGTGACGCTGAGATCAGTTATGCATTCGATGACTTCCAGCTACAGATCCCAAGCTCAACTTCCGACGCAGCGAAGCACGCCAACTGGAAGATGAACGGAACCTTGAGAATTTCGACTCGTAACGGTAGCGAGTGAGATACTCAGGCATGACTTTCAAAAACCTCACAATCGACGCTAATCTTGATTGCGAAATCGAAGGCAAGAAGATTCGACTACGCACCAAGGGGCACACGTTGAGTGTAGAAGTCCCCGATGTGGCGACTGCGGTCCGATTGTATCGGCTCAGTTCGCCACGGGGCTCCCACCTCAAAAAGCTCCGAAAGTTCAATCGGGCGATCGTGGGATCTGCCATGCAGGTCGAATTAGTCGTTGGTTCCAAGAAAATGTTGAGCCTTGGTAAGGACGAACAGAGTTTAATCCTTCAAATGATGCTCCTACCATTCATGGCGCCATCCGTGCTTGCCAGTCTCCTTCAGGGAGACTCGGCTAGGCGCTGAATTGGTTGTAGGTCACATCCTCCGACTTGGCCAGCGGCGTTTCGCTGCCAATTACCCGAAGGCGACCATCGGTTGCGAAGCTCAGATTTTTCATACTGCCCGCACTGCCGGACTCTACTCGCGTCAGTCAAATTCGCAACTGCGATTCGACGAGCGTGCCCGAACTGCCATTGGGTACATTACCGAAATCCTACGGTTGGCGTTGCAGCAGTTGTGGTGGAGCAAAATTCTCTTCTGCTTGGACTGCGCTGCGACGGTGGTTGGTGTATTCCATGTGGACACGTGGAATGGGACGAGTCGGTAGAAGAGGCGACTGTGAGGGAAGTCGCAGAGGAGACAGGTTTATCGATCGAGATTGACCACCTATTTTGCGTTCAGTCTAATTTCCACGATCCTGACCTTCAAACCGTGGGCGTATGGTTTCTCGCTCATCGGAAGGGTGGCGAGCTCATCGCCCAAGGAGATCTGCGGGAAGCGAAATTTTTTTGTTTTTCTGATCTACCTCAACTTAAGTTTCCAACAGATCGAAACGTCATCAAACAGCTTGAAGCAAGGATCAACGTTAGTTCAGACTGGAAATGATTGCACCCCAGACGGCCAATCCCAATATGACTGAGAAAACAGTCAAAAATAGGCGTTGCCATTGGGTCAATGGCTTCCGTTGCAACGTAATCAATCCCTCGCTCCAGACTTTCGCCTTTTCGAGCTGCTCCGACTCGGACTCCGTTAGCCAAACACGTCGCCGGTTCCGCTGGTCATCTCGAATAACTCCGAAAAGAGTTCTCCACCGCTCCGATTCATCCAAGACCCGAACGGAAAATCTGTAAATCTGAACCCAACCGGGCCGTTCAATTGCATGCAGTTCCAAATAATCAAATTTCGCCGAACTGCCAATGAAGCCTTCGGTGTCCAAGAACTTCCGAACGTCTATTTCGGAAGACTTGTTTCGAATCAGCTTTCGAATCCAACTCATGATCGTTCTAACACTCCGCTTGGCCTTCTTACCATGTTTAACTTTAATTGACCCACTCTCGCTCCTACAGACGAACCGCAAGCACGCAGACCTTGTCACCGTTCCTTAAACTTTCATCAACTGCATCGCGATTCGACCGATGAAACCATCACGCAAGTGTCGCCTGCTTACCCGGGAAGATATCGACCGGGTTATCCAGATGGCTTGGGAGGACCGCACACCATTCGATGCCATCAAGGGGCAGTTTGGCCTCTCGCCAGGTGAGGTGATCAAACTGATGCGTTCCCAACTAAAGCGTTCATCATTTAAGCTCTGGCGTGCTCGGACTTCCGGCCGGAAAACAAAACATGCTACAAGGCACGGACACAGTGCCACTCGCTTTCGTTGTCCCAATCAAAAAGGCTAGGCCTGTTGGATATCCTGTGGACAGCGATTCACCGATCTTGACGCCATTACCATTGCTTTGCCTGAACATTTGCGACCACAGGCCCCCTCCTTTGCCACCGTTTGGCCCAGCAATCACCTGGGTCTCACAAACGCAGAGATTCGAATCGCTATATTCGTTTCCCATGGCCACCTGTAAAATGCAATGGCCAAAAACAAATGACTCCTGTGAGGGCGTGGGCATTTCGGTAGAATAAGGGGCACATCAGGTCTATCTTCCGGATTCAATCACCCACTGCCGAAGAGGATCGTCGATTGCCATCCCTCCGTTTTTCACGCCGTTGGCCCTATCGCTGTGCGTTGCTTGCTGTAATCGCGGCTTGCTACCCAGCCGACGTATTGCAAGCTTCTCCCGGAGAGCTCATCTACCATCAAAGGTGTGCGAGTTGTCACGGGATGGATGGTCAGGGCGTAGAGGATCGCTACGAAAAACCTTTGCTTGGAGAAGAATCGGTCACCAGCTTAGCTCGCATTATCGAGCAGACAATGCCAGAGGAAAAACCAGAACTTTGTATTGGGCCCGAATCAAAGCAGGTGGCCGAATACGTATACCACGAGTTCTACTCACGGGCCGCCCGCGAACGAAAAGGGCTGACTCCAGCAGCACGGCTCGAGCTGACGCGTCTAACGGTTTCCCAATATCGCAATGTTGTTGCTGATCTGATTGGACATTTCACTCCGAGTCCAGATCATGGCGATTCGTCATCTGAACCCGGCTTGTCGGGCGAATATTATCAGTCAAGAGGCATGAGCAAAGCGCATAAGCGAAAACTAAGTCGCGTCGACCCAAAGATTCAATTCGACTTTGGAGAAGGTAGTCCTGCGGAAGATATCACCGCGGATCAATTCGCAATTGTTTGGCAAGGTTCACTTTTGGCAAAAGACACAGGCAACTACGATTTTCGCATCACAACGCCCAATGGATCACGCCTGTATATCAACACCGAATTCCAGGAACGGCGGCGCCGTCTACGAGACGACAGTTCTGTCGCCGGGAAAGCCGCTCTCATTGACGCCTGGGTGAGCTCGGGCACAAAACAAACCCATAAGGCCCGTATTTTTTTGCTCGGCGGTCGCCACTATCCAATCCGACTCGAGTTCTTCAAGTACAAGGAAGAAGTTTCATCAGTTTCTCTCGAATGGAAAGCTCCGCGCGACGTTTGGCGAGTGCTTGACCATCACGCCCTGACATCTGCCCAAACACCGCGCAATTATGTGGTGGAAACCGACTTTTCTGCGGACGACCAAAGCCAAGGTTACGAACGAGGGAATTCAATTTCGCCCCAATGGCATCGGTCGACGAGCAATGCGTCGATCGCTGCAGCCGCCGAAGTCATTTATCGCCTTCCCATCTTGTCTGGCGTGAAAGACAACACACCGGATCGCGAGGATGCCCTTCTGAATTTCGTCAGACGTTTCGCTTACGTCGCCTTTCGGCGCCCGCTCACCGAGGACGAAAATCAACGGTTTGCCAATCTTTTTGCTGCCGCGTCAAACGACGTCGAACTGGCAGTCCGTCGATCGATCCTGTTCATTCTGAACTCGCCACATTTCCTTTATACTGATCTCACCCCGGCAAACGCTTCGACCCATCAACATACCATTGCCGGTCGTCTCTCATTTGCGTTGTGGGATTCGATTCCGGACGCCACATTGCTGGCGGCCGCTGATCAGGGAAAGTTGCAGACGGCAGACCAATTGCGTGACCAGGCTGCGAGAATGCTTGCTGACTCTCGAGCCAAAGCAAAGCTTCGGCATTTTTTCGAACACTGGCTTGAATTAGAAGAACGCGATTTGGCAAAAGACAAGGAGCTGTTTCCAGACTTTGACGAACTTGTGATTCGAGACCTTCGCCACTCCCTTTCAACATTCCTCGAAGAAATTGTCTGGAGTGACTCCTCAGACTACCGCGATCTACTTCGAGCGGACTATTTGCTGCTTAACGAAAAACTCCGAATCTTATACAGCCCCGTATCCCCAGACACTCCACCGCCAGCCACCGCAGCCACGAGCGGCGACCAGTTTGAGCGAGTGACATTTCCTTCAGGCCGAAGGGCGGGCGTGCTAACGCATCCCTACCTGCTGAGTGCCCTGGCTTATCACAACAACACATCACCTATCCATCGAGGCGTGTTCCTTACGCGAAACATCGTGGGGCGTCCACTCAAACCGCCACCCGAGGCAGTGGCATTCAAGGACGACGAGTTTGATGCAGAGCTGACAATGCGAGAAAAGGTCACACAACTGACAGAAGACACCGCTTGCATGTCATGTCATTCCGTCATCAATCCATTGGGATTTGCTCTCGAAAATTACGACGCTGTTGGCCGATGGAGAACACTGGACAACAACAAACCGGTCTCGACACAGAGTCTTTACGTGACGGCGACAGGTGAAACATTAGTCGTGCAAAATGCCGCCGATATCGCAACTTATGCAATCGAGAATGAGAATGCTCACCGAGCATTTATAATCCAGGTTTTCCGCCACATCCTAAAACAGGAACCCGCCGCATTCGGTCCGGAAACAATTTCAAAATTGCGTTTGGCGTTTGTAAGCGATGACTTTAATATACAAAAGCTTGTCGCTCGTATCGCCGTGCTGTCGGCCAGCCACGGTTTGCCATTAGCTTCGGAGGCCCCCTCATCATCATGAATTCCATCAGCCAAAACCACCGCCGCGATTTCCTCCGACAGCTCGGCGTCAGCACAGCAGCTCTTCCTTTTCTCTCAGGACTCCCCAGCCTTTTCGCCGCCGATAACCAACAACGTCTTCCCGCAAAACGATTGGTGATCATGTTTTCGCCAAACGGAACCCTGCCGGACGACTTTTGGCCTCATGAATTCGGAGCCGAACGTCCACTGCAATTGAAGCCCATGTTGGAAGCACTCGCGCCCTACCAAGATCAGACATTGGTCCTGAAAGGCGTCAACAATCGAATTCGCGGCGACGGCGACAATCACATGCGTGGGATGTCCTGCCTATTGACCGCGGCCGAACTTAATCCCGGCAATATCCAAGGCGGATCTAATAATCCGGCTGGTTGGGCGAGCGGTATCTCCATCGATCAAGAGGTAAGCAACCATTTCCAGTCACAACCGGAAACACGGACCCGTTTCGGCTCCCTCGAATTTGGAGTCGCGGTCCCCAACCGAGCCGATCCGTGGACGAGAATGAGCTACGCGGGCAGCGATCAACCCATCGCGCCAATCAACAACCCAAGCCAGATGTTCCAAAAGCTCTACGGCAGCAGCCAAGAGCTGAAGACGGTGGCCAGCGTGCTGGACCTGGTGCGTGACGATCTACGGCGCACCCAAAATCGCTTGGCATCCGAGGACCGCACGCTGCTCGAACAACATTTACAACACGTAAGCCAATTAGAACGCGACATCGACGCTGCTCAAGACCAACGTGAGCTTATCCATCCAGAGCCGGAAATCAATCCGGAAATTGAGGTCGTGAATGACAACACCCCTGAAATCAGCCGAATGCAAATTGACTTGCTAGTCAACGCGTTAGCCAATGACATGACCCGAGTCGCCACCCTTCAATTTATGCGTTCCGTTGGCCAGGCAAGAATGCGATGGCTGGACGTTTCTGAAGGACACCATTCGTTGTCGCACGAACCGGACGGTAATCAGGATGCCCAACAAAAACTGAAACGAATCAATCATTGGTTCGCCACCGAGCTGGCCTACTTGGCCGGAAAACTCGCAGCGATTCCCGAGCCAGGGCGTCCCAACGAAACGATGTTGGAGAACACACAAATCGTCTGGGTCAACGAACTTGGCAAGGGAAACTCACATACGCTTTCCAACATCCCCTTCCTACTAATCGGCGGGGGCGCAGGATTCAAAACCAATCGAGCGATCGATTGTGGGAAAAGCGCCCACAACCAACTGTGGCTCTCTTTAGCACACGGACTCGGCCACCAACAACTGACGACCTTTGGTGATGAGCGTCATTGTGCCGATGGTCCTCTCAAGCTCTCCTGACGGCTTCGATCAAAGTCAATGCGGCGAGCGAGAGTGGGGCGGAAAATAAACCTCGCACCCAACGGGCCAAAGAACCCAACCTCGCTGCCTCAACCGTTTATCCAAGGCGCGACGACTCGCCTTGAGATGACTCATCACACGCCTCTTTCCCTTGATCGTTGTTCACGAAGCCGACTCGTCGTTACCATTTGATACGCAAAACGCTGGGAACAGAGATGACTTCGACATTAGAATAACGCAAGACACCGAAGCCCCCTTTTGTTCACTTTGAACGCACCGTCCTGCAAACAAGCGAAACCCGCATGATTCTCCGGCAAACCCGATTTGCGAGACAAGCATCACTGTGTTGCTTATTTTTCGCGATAACAATCGGCACGGTGATTGGGGGAAAGACGAATCACCCCAATATCGTAATTCTGCTCTCGGATGATCTGGGCTATCAAGACATCGGCTGCTACGGCGGACCGGTCAGCACTCCGGCACTCGATGAATTGGCGACAACCGGAATTCGTTTTACCGATTTCTATTCTGGCGCCGCTGTCTGCTCACCTTCACGTGCAACCTTGCTGACAGGTCGCCAGCACATTCGAGCTGGGATATACAGTTGGGTTCATGACCACCGACAATCGTCTCATTTGCTTAGCCGTGAGGTGACCCTGGCAGAACGGTTGAAAAAAAATGGTTATGCGACGGCACATTTTGGAAAATGGCATCTCGGCATGCCGACTTCGCAATTCGCAAAACCAACACCCGATCAACACGGTTTCGATGATTGGTTTGCAACAGCCAACAATGCAAATCCAAGTCATCACAATCCAACGAACTACGTACGCAACGGCCAACGCATCGGTCGAATCAACGGTTATTCAAGCCAAATTGTCGTTGACGAGGCGATCCGCTGGTTGAAAATACCCCACCTACCTAACCAACCGTTTTTCTTAAATATTTGGTTTCACGAACCGCATGCCCCGCTTGCGGCACCCGAAGAGATCGTCACCAAGTACGGCGACACCAAGGACCCTGCCGCAATTTATTCAGCCACCATCGAAAACATGGATCGAGCGATCGGTCGACTCCTCAAGCAGCTGAAACGTCTGGATGAAGAAAACAACACGCTAATTATTTACTCTTCCGATAACGGCAGCTACCGTGCTGACCGGGTCGGCAATTTACGCGGCACCAAGGGGTCGAATTACGAAGGTGGAATTCGCGTACCGGGAATCATATCTTGGCCCGGCACCCTCCCTGCCGGACAGCTTGAGGAAACACCGGCCGGGTTAGTCGACATTCTGCCCACCGTCTGCGGGCTACTAGGCATCGCCACACCGCAAGGGGTTCATTTGGATGGAACGGATCTTAGCCCTTTACTGAAAGACAACTCCCACAACCTCATTCGGAATCAACCACTTTGCTAGATTTTGCCGGGGTCAGCACCGGCCATCGCCTTGCGTGAAGACAGATATTCGTTAGTGGGCTATCGTGACTACAAGTTTCCCAAGGATCTCGTTGCGATGGAGTCACTGCGACGGAGCATTGAAGAGACACTTCGCGCCAACGGGACATATGAAGAGGAAACCCGCGGCAGTACGCTCCAAAAACAGATATTTGAAGGCTTCCATGATCAGGCGGCGGAAAAACTGCGAGGCCAATATATACTGCTCAACATGTTCCATGAAAGTTGGATACCTACAATCAAATCAGGTGGTTATGGTCGCTTTGAACTCTACGATCTTCAGACCGACGAGGCCCAACAAGTCAACATCGCCTCAAAGCGACCACGCGTATTTGAGAAGCTCCGAAAACAATTGACGACCATCAACGCCAGCATCATGGCAGACGGGCCCAACTGGCAACCGATTCAGCAACCCGAGATCCCCCCCAATGATTAGACAACTCAATCGCATTCAGCTGTCCGCGTTTATCCTGACGGCGATTCTCCCCACTCTTCTGCATGCTGACTTACCTCGGGCAGCGGAGAACTATTGGCACCAGTGGCGGGGTCCTGAGGCGACCGGCGTTTCACGCACCGCTGATCCACCTCTGAAATGGAGCGAGCAAGAAAATGTCAAATGGAGGGTACCGATCGAAGGTAGCGGCTCATCATCACCGATCGTTTGGGGCGACAAAACTTTCCTGCTGACTGCCATCAACACGGGAACGGTGGATCCCACCTTGCCGAAACCTGAAGATCAACCCAAGCGAGTATTCGGCATCACCCATCCGAACACAGTTTATCGTTTTGTGGTCATGTGCCTGAACCGAAAGACTGGCGAAGAGATTTGGCGAAGGACGGCCACCGAACGCGTGCCACACGAAGGACATCACCACGACAACAACTACGCTTCCGCTTCACCGACGACCGATGGCAAACGGCTGTATTGCTGGTTTGGTTCTGCGGGTTTGTTCTGTTACGACTTGAATGGCACCAAACTTTGGGAACGCGACCTAGGAAAAGCCTCGGTCGGCGCGATCCTCGGTGAAGGCTGTTCGCCTGTCCTTCATGACAATCGACTGGCGATCGTAAGAGACCATTCTGGTCAATCTACCATTCACGTCCTCGACGGTCGCACAGGGACGACACTCTGGAAAAAAAACCGAGCAGAGCCAAATGCCTGGTCAACACCCTTGGCCGTCAATTACCAGGGATCCCCGCAATTGATCACCGCTGCTTCGAATCGGGTCCGCAGCTACGATCTGAATGATGGCGAACTTATTTGGCAATGCAAGGGACTCACCGGAAATGTCATCCCCTGCTCCGTCACGGAAAACAATGTGGTCTATTGCATGAGTGGGTACGAAGGTTTTTCACTACTCGCCATAAAGCTTTCAGCAACAGGAGATATCAGCGACACAGACACCATCCACTGGAGAGTCGACAAAGGAACGCCTTACATTCCCTCTCCCCTACTCTACGACGGCATGCTTTATTACAACCAATCCAACCAAGCCATCATCACATGCCTGGACTCAACAACGGGAAACCCCATCCTTGACCGAACGCGACTATCCGGGCCGTCCACGATTTACGCATCACCGGTCGGCGCGAATAATCGCATCTATTTCACGGGTCGTAACGGTACAACGGTCGTGATCGAGCGATCGGAAACCTTCAAAGTGTTAGCCACTAACCGACTCGAAGATCAATTCGTTTCGTCCCCGGCACTGGCTGGCCCTCAGCTGCTTCTACGCGGCAATAAATACCTTTATTGCCTCCAAGAATAAACACGACAGCAGCAATCGGTTGGCTCACGGACGAGATTTGGCGCGACGGTTGGGGCCATGGTCAGGATCGTCACGCCCATCAAAGTATTTGTCGCGTATCCATTTTGGCTGCCAAACATCCAGACTCCGTTTTTGATTGTCGTAAATCACTTCTTTTGGCAAGGGATTAGCCACGTGCAATGGAAACTCGTCGCCCAACCGCTGACGCCAGGATTCCATCAAAGCCATCATACGTTCTTCCTCTGCAAGAAAGTCTTCATTACCAGCCAAGTCGCTCAGCTCATCCGGATCGGCGGATAAATCAAACAGCAGTCGATGGTTAATGCGAGGATAGATATGAAGCTTCCACCTGCCGTCGGAAACGGCCCGTTGATTGTCCTGAAATGGCAAAAAGACCGAATCACGAACTTCGGCGACATCTCCTAACATCACCGGTGTCAAATCGCGTGCATCCACGCCATTGGGTGAGTCTATCCCAGTCCATCCACAAATGGTGGCATACATATCGTGCACATAACTAAAGGAATTCGACGACTTCCCTGCGGGGATCGCTGGCCCGCGAATAATCAGCGGGCAACGCATGCTTTGTTCATACACATTTTGCTTGCCGAGCAACCCATGGCTCCCCATCGCAAGTCCGTGATCAGCCGTGTAGACCACGTAAGTGTTATTCGCATGAGGGCTATTCTTTAAGGCGTCAAGCACTCGCCCCACTTGCTGATCGAGATGACTAACCAGTCCGTAGTACTCACAAAGTTGATCACTGATCACTTCTCGAGTACGAGGCCAGGGAGCAAGTCCTTCATCTCGACCGCTAGTCGCCTGCGGAGCATTTCGAAAGGGATGCTGAGGCAGAAAATTCTTTGGAAGTGGCGGACGTTTCTGATAGTAACGTCTTCTAAATTCTTCCGGAGGGTTTCTTGGGTCATGCGGTGCCATGAAGGCAACGTAAAGGAAGAACGGCTGTTCCGGGTCGGCATTTTGAATATAGTCCACTGCCGCATCGGCAAACACTTCACTCGAGAACCCCCCGGCGTCACGTTTGCCAGTAAGTTCCCCGGCATTCAGATCCTGCACCACAAAATCTGCGTGGTTCGCCATGCCTCCCATATAGACGGAACGGCCCGAAGAAAACGCTCGTTGTAACGTCGCCTTTCCATTGTGCCACTTCCCCACAATAAAAGTGCGATAGCCCGCCTCGGACTCCAACAAGGCTGGCAGCAAAGGCAGCTGCTTCCAATCCGTCGCAACTCGCTTCGAGGGAATGCGCATCCAATGACGGCCCGTCATCAACATCGCGCGACTCGCAACACAAACTGCACCGCTAAATGAACCCGCACAATAATTCCGGCGAAAGCTAAACCCATCAGAGGCCAGTTGATCCAAATGAGGTGTATCGATGAATGAATTACCGTGCGCGCCGATCGTATCGGCACGTTGATCATCGGCAAACAGGAAAATTACATTCGGACGATCGGCTGTCGTGTCGGCGAAGCTATTGGTTGCCGTAAAGCAGAGGCAAACAATAAACATTAGGCGAGTCTGCTTCATCATGATCTGACTTTGCACCTTTGGTTTGAGACCGCGAAAAATCGCGATTCAGCACTTCCTGGACAACTACGGAATGATTCTGCGTACAGTATAATTCGTTAGGTCGCTCGACGCACGCACGCTGCGCGAGCGACGCCATCTCGGTATTTCCCTTGACACAGCCCCGAACCTAATCGAGCTACCATGCCTCTCGTCCACCGCTTTTCAACTCTAATGGCGTTGCTTTTGTGCTTCACCAGCTTTTCGACCTTCGCCGAAGCGAAGCAGCCAAACATCATCCTCGTCATGACGGACGACCAGGGCTACGGCGATTTTGGCGAGACGGGAAACCAGTTGATACGAACGCCGCACATCGATGCCATGGCGAAACGCAGTGTTCATTGGGAACAATTTTACGTGAGCCCGGTCTGCTCGCCGACACGTGCTTGTCTCATGACAGGACGCTACAACCATCGCACCAAATGCATCGACACCTTCAAGGGAAGATCGATGATGGCAACCGATGAAGTGACGATTGCCGAGCTTTTGCAAACGGCTGGTTACGCAACGGGAATTTTTGGCAAGTGGCATCTGGGAGACAACTATCCCATGCGCCCCAGTGACCAAGGATTCGCAGAATCTCTGGTACACAAAGGCGGAGGACTCGCGCAGCCATCCGAGCCAATCGAGAATGACCGACGGTACACGAACTCACTGCTGTTCCACAATAATCGAGAAGTGGCCAGCGAGGGCTATTGCACCGATGTTTTCTTTGACGCTGCCTGGAAGTTCATTCAAAGCCAAGCGGCGAACGAAACCCCTTTTTTTTGCTACATCCCGCTCAATGCGCCACACGGTCCTTTTCACGACGTACCCGATGCCCTGTTGAAAGAGTACCAAAAGACCGATTTTTCGCCGATCATGGTCGGCGCCGGAGGCCGCCGTGCAGCAGCTCAGCAAGATGCGCTTGCCAGGATCGCAACGATGATTACCAACGTCGATGACAATCTCGGGCGACTTTTTGAACGACTGGATAATGCCTCGCTCACCCAAAATACGATCGTCATTTTCCTGACCGACAACGGCCCTAACACACGACGCTACGCTGGCCCATTCCGTGGCAAGAAATCAGAATTGTACGAAGGCGGAATTCGCACCCCCTTGTGGATTCAGTGGCCAGGTGAATTTAAGGCCGGGGAATCGATACCGAAAACGGTTGCAGCCCACATCGATCTCATGCCAACCCTGCTCGATGCCTGCCACGTCGAGCTGCCCGACAATCTGGACGGCAGAAGCTTATTGGCCAAGCTGAAGGATCCATCCGCGCCGCTCACCGAACGCCCCTTGGTGATTCAATATCACCGAGGTGACGTGCCCAGCCGCTACCACAGCTGCATGGTTCGAAAAGGTGACTGGAAACTAGTCCATCCATCCGGAACACAAACTGAGCAATTCAAGGGCACACCTAACTGGGAGCTTTACAACCTGGCCGACGACCCCGGCGAAACAAAAAATCTTGCCACAGAAAAGGGCGTTATTTTGAACGATCTCATAAAAACCTATGAAGCCTGGTTCGACGACGTTAGCACCGAACGTGCCGACCAACCAGGACCTCCCTACATTGTCATTGCGCCAGAACACGAATCGCCCAGCATTCTCACCTGGCAAGACATGATCGATGGAAATTGGCGGACGGATAAGCTTGGGTACTACAAATTAGAATTCTCTGACGACGGTCGATTCGATATCCGTTTTGAATCACACCCGCGACACGCCATCGACAAATCCAAACCTTGGACGGCCAAACTCCAGATTGGCGAACAGATCTACCAATCTGATTTCAATCCAGACGAGCGTCTGGCGATTTTCCGCGGGCTACAAGTTCCGGCTGGAAAAACGAAACTTAAGCCATGGATCGAAACGGAAGGCAAACCTCCTGTCTGCATCTATCACGTCTGGATCTCTCCACGGTAGAGCCCCCCTACGTGAAACATCTCGCGAACCAAGCACACAGCCAGTCAGAATCTAACGGGCCATGGCCGCCGATATCAGTTTCGATAAAAGTCAATCCATCGCAACTCGAGTTCCTGCGGGTTATCGGCGTACAACTTGACGGGAAGGCGAACTTCAAAATAGTCGTCCTTCACCGGATGGCTCCCGCGTTCGGCCACGATTTGCAGCTCCGAAAAGAATGGGCTCTGCTTATCGATCGCTGTTTCCTTCCCGTCAACACACAACGTCACCCGCCTTCTACGCGGCGTTGAACTGGAAACAGACCATTCGACGGCCACGCGATTGTTCTCGACGCGAAACAACTCGAGTCCCTTTAATTGCAACCTGACTAGCAAACTCTCAGGCCAAGTCGATCCCACCCGAGCAATCGTGGCATGATCGATACCAAAGCCACTGCGAATGTCGATGATCGTTTCCCGGGGAGTCGCATTGAAAACGACCTTTGTATCCTGTCGACCGGTGACCGCTTGCAACTTGGCGTTCTGTTTAACCTGAACGCCCTGACTGGCGAGAGCGTGTAAATGGGTGACGGTCACGATCCATCGTTTGCCAGTCTCAATGCCCGCCCGAGACCCGAGCGTTCCTTCCACGACAACCTTTTTACCGTTTAAGCGATCGCACAACTTCCGTACCTTGGGCTCATCGACGGCGAGTTCCCAACAGATTCCGTTTGCCGTGATCGTCGTCCCGGTGGACTCTCCACCAATCGCCACTATTCCAGTCTCCAATGTCCCCACAACACGCACCGTAATCGAATCCATCGCGTTTCCATGACCGGCGCCCCAGCTCGAGAGCAGGCAGGTGAGGACGATACCGATTCGGGAGGATCGATTCATTACGAATTCCTATATTGACGATAAGGCTGCTCCATCCAATTCGCGAGCGTTCTGGCTTTAACCTTAAGTCTGTTGCAATAGTAATCCACGAATGCCTACTGTAACCGAACTGCTCCAGATCATTTCAAATACTGGATCGGATATTGCAAAATGGCCGGGCACAGAAGCCAGGTGCGATCAATCACATAGAACGGCTTAGATAGGTGCCTGGCAACGCCACCAAGATCGCATTACCGGCCTGTCGTTTCCAGGACCAGCGCCGCTTGGCATCATTGCGGAAATGCAAACGGCCTCCCTTTCATTTCTGCCACCTGATCACGCTGTTTTTCGGTCAAGATCTGGCTAAACGCCTCATTCGTGGCTTCCAGTAAGCGATCCGATTTTTTCCGGTTCGCCTCTCGAACGGCTTGGGGAGCCAGCCCCTTACGTCGTTGCTCGGCGCGTTGACGTAGCATGTCATTTATTTGTGCCTGCATTTTCATCTTCCAAGCATCGGAGACTTTTCCAATTTGTTGTTGCTGACCCTCCGTGAGCTTGAGTGCTTTCTGTACCTCCAAGTCTTGAAAGAACATGGGGCCGGCCCTTTGATAGAAAAGTTGGCTCAAACGCTGCTGTTGCTGACTGCTCAAATGGGTGAGCAGCACTTTTTCTTTTTCTTTGATCTTATCGACCATGACCTTCATCTTTTCCGGATGTTTGACGAGCTCCGGATTGAAGGCTAATGACAGGATTTCTCCGTTTATTTTTTTTGCAGGAACAACGGTCGCGGCAATCTGTGCATCGGTGAGGCTCAATTCTTCCTGCACCGCCGTGTTGCCCAACAAACCAACCGTTAGCTGGTTCTTCGGTTGAAGCCGACTGCCTGGCGACTGTGCGTCAGCTACGGTCACCCAGGTCGCAGACAATAGCATCAGCGCAAAACACGCCGCTAAACAACGCCCGTTATCCAATAGCGAATGTGTTTTCATCGTGCCCTCGCGAAAACAAAAATGCAGGTCAAATACAGCAACCAACTACCATGTACCTCAGCGAAGATGCCGTCAAGCTTCAAAGTCTGGCATTGATGTGAAAAGCTGGCTCGAGCATTCATCACGATCTACTGCACTTTCGTCGCCAAAGTTGTTGTAGTCATCAAATACTAACCGACTCGGCGGTGGTCATCTTCGACGCCACAAAGAGCAATCAGTGCGACTGGCCCAGGGCCCAGCCGACTAGCGTGTGAGGATCGACGGCCGGATTGGGCCGGGCATGCAGACGATTTAAGTAGCAAGAAGCTCACGGAAACGCCGCTGGGTTGGTCGATGCAACATTGGGATCCTGTCAAGGAGTTTCAGATAATGTAGATCACGTTCGAGCGTGCAAGGCTATCGGAATGGAAATGAATCGCTTCGATTTCCTGCCGTATCGCACAGCCCGCTTAATAATGCCACCCTGGACTTAGCTATTGAACGATTCACCGCCGACAGACAACAGCCTTGATCAACGCTGTCCCGCGAAAGCGGCTGTGAGCCTCCAAGTAAACCGTCTCAAAAGTGTACCTAGCATGGTATTTTGGCTGCATGTCCTGCGCTCTTTGGCTTGAGCCTTGTGTACAAGTTTTGGGGAACTCAAGTTGTATGCTTTCCAGCAATGCGAGCAACCATGATTAGTAATCATGCCAAACACCAAAACCAATCTGCTGCTCACTTAGATCGAGGTTTGCATAGTTATTTCCTCGCCCATTTAAGTAGAACACGCCGAGTCGCAAGAGACGAGCGTCATCGCTGCGCCAGGACCAACCAGCCTGTAGTGCAAGTGTTCCTCCAAAATTGTCGGTCTCAAGCAGATGCAGATTGGCCGCTGCGAAGGGCGCCCCCCAAATTCGCGTTGGCAGTTGTGGCGCAAACTCAGCCCCGAGCTGAAACTCCCATTTTCCGTTCATGCTCGAGGCAAGTGCATAGCCGACTTCACCGTACAAGCGAACTGTCTCAGTTGGATGAATCGCATGCCCCAACACAATCGCTCGACGCTGGAAAAACTTATCCTTCAATGACAGCTCATCACTAAAATAGCCAAGATTCGGATGGGTGTGAAGAAAATAGACAGCCAGCTTTGTTTCTTGATTACCCCAACCAATCGACAACGGCACCCCGAACCGGGCATCGGTCGAGAACAGATGAAAGAGATCGGAATTAGCTCCAGAGAATTGAGCCGCGCCTTCGATCCCAAGTTGCACCCCAGTCGGAAAATACGGATCCTTTGTTCCGCAACGCAGAATGCCTAGCTGGCCGCCCACCGTAGAAAACCACGACCAACCGTTGTCTTTTTCATAATAATATTGAATGCTGGAGCGAGGCTCTTTCTGGCCAGCGAGGTAGGGAGGATAAATAAGTCCATCTGGCAGAATTTGCAATGACCAGCCTTCCGATTTGGCCGTTGCCTCCGTGTAGGGATCGAATCCGGAATCAAAAGACAAATCCTGCCCGTCGGCTTGCGCGCAGCTGCAACCCAAAACGATAAACCCTACAATCGCTTGGCCGACAGTCGTACTTCTCATCAGCTTACACACACCCCGCTAGTTCACCAGCAGGTCGATTTTTTCCTGTCCAAATGGGTGAGAAATGTACCTAAGATAGCCCGCACAGAAAAGGGCAAACCGGCACGACGAGAACGACCGAACGGCGCAAAACGGGCGAAAACCGCCCAGCCAACTGCGTCGACCTTCTCCAGCACCCCCTCCGGAAACAATTCAATGCGTCTTCAACAGACGAACTAAACCTTGAATTTTTCCGGCATCTGCCAACAACCTGGGATGAAATTCGCGTATTAGACGGAAAGTCGGCCCGCATGCGGTCATTGCACGCCGCAAAGGTATCGACTGGTTTGTTGCTTGCCTCAACGCGGGTCAAGCGAGAACCTTGAACATTCTGGTTAGCTTTCTTTCGGCCGGCAGTGAATACGAGGCAGATATTTATCGAGACGCCCCAAGTGTCACCACATAGAAAAAGGTGGGGAATCATACGTCAGCCCGTCAGTTCCCAAACCCTCCTCGAGGCCAAACTCGGGCCACGTGGCGGACAGGCAATTCGAATTGTCAAACATTAAAAGAGCTGACGCTTGGGCTCCGCACTCGAGCGAAGTCCAGCTTTTCTTGCTTGACGCCGCATCCCCCGCCGCGACACAATAATTGAAAGAGAAGCGTCACCAACAAACAACCGTATTTCGCCATCGCACAAGACCCAACCCTCGGAGACGAACGTTGAATTACAGGCTTCCCACGCTGACAGCTTTTCCCACATGGCAACAGAGACCCGTCATCGTCATGGCCCTGTTGGCATCCATTTTCCCAGTGTGGGCCAGCCCCGCATTCTCCGCCGCCCCTTCCGATCGTCCTAACGTCCTCTGGATCACCAGTGAAGACAACGGAGTCTCTTGGGTAGGCTGCTACGGTGGCACGAACGCGGATACTCCAGCCATCGACCAACTGGCTCGCGAAGGCTTTCGTTATACGCATTGTTTTGACAACGCAGCGGTCTGCGCGCCAACGCGATCCTGTTGGATCACAGGCATGTACGCCATCTCCAACGGAACACAACCCATGCGGAGTCGCAATTTAATCCCCCACGACGTGATCAAATATTATCCCGACATGCTCCGAAAAGCGGGATATCACACCTCAAATCCAGGCAAAACCGACTACAACATTGGGGGTCGGAACGACAAGGCCTGCTGGGACTACAAACGGGGCAAGGAGCGATACGGTTGGCGCATGCGATCGCCCGGCCAGCCTTTCTTTGCCGTCGTTAACATCGGCGACAGTCACGAGAGTCGTGCACACGGGGACGTCAGTCGGGTCAAAAAAGATCCCGCTACGATGAGGCTTTTCGCCTATCACCCCGACCTCCCGGTGATCCGAAAAAACTACGCCAAGTATGCCGCTGCGGTGGAAAACATGGATCGCAAAGTCCAGGACACCCTCGATGCATTAAAAGAGGACGGTTTATCCGAAGACACTATCGTGATCTACAACTCCGACCACGGCGGTGTGATGGCGCGCAGTAAACGATTCCTCTATTCAAGCGGAGTCCATTGCCCACTGATCATTCGCATCCCGGAAAAATTCAAGCATTGGTATCCGGCCGAAAATCCCGGAATGACCGTTGACCGCATTGTCAGTTTTGTCGACATGCCTAAAACCTGGCTAAGCCTCGCCAACGCCGAGATCCCGAATACGTTTCAAGGAACGATTTTTCTTGGTGATGACACCGAGCAGGCACCCAACTATCACGTCGGTTTTCGTGAGAGAGCCGATGAACGATTGGACAACGTCCGGATGATTCGAGACGGACGGTTCGCCTACCACAAGAATTACCTACCCTATGCGCCGGCAGGCCAACACCTGGCCTATCTCTGGAAGGCCCCCGCGACTCCAGCTTGGGAACGACACCATCGCGAAGGGAAAACCAACGCCATCACAGGTCGCTTCTTTCGACCACGTGTATCGGAAGAGTTCTACGACAATCAGAATGACTTTGACAACGTCCATAACCTAATTGACCAGCCCGAGCATCAGACACGAATCGCCAAACTCAAACAGGCGCTACGCCAGCGTCAACTCGAACTCTTTGATTCAGGACTCCTTCCCGAACAAATGCGGAATCGCCGAGCCGCTGAAAACGAAATCACCCTCTATGAAATGGTTCGAAACCCGGATCTGTATCCGCTAGAAACGTACCTGGACGCAGCCGATCTCGCCTTGACGCGGAACAAACAAAATCTACCAACGTTTGTCGAATGGATGTCCAACGATGACGAAGGGATGCGATGGTGGGGGATCGTCGGATTGCACTTGCTTGCCCAAGACTCGGAGCCTGCGAAGCCGATCATGGCGAGCGCACTGACGGATGACTCCCACGAAGTCCGAATGATGGCAGCTTGGACTCTGATCAATTTAGGACAGACGGAGGACGCAATGGCCTGCCTTCAGCAACTACTCTTCGAAGGCACATCCAACTCCATAATGCTGCACAACGTGCTTGATTGGATGGGAGAACCTGCGTTACCTCTTGTCAAACAATACGTGGACAACAAGGGTGATCGGCAAGGCCGATACGGCATCGGTATTCTTGGCCGCATCGCACAACAACACGGCTGGTAAACCGGCGGGGCAATGAAACTCGCTTTCATCAGCAATCGAATTCCCGATCCGGCGGCCAGTTCAGCGGGCCTGATCGAGTCGCACACTAATTCCCAGTCGACTTTCGATACATGCAGCTGGGCATTTTTTCAACAACGACAGCCCACGGGTAATGCGATCGCCGTATTGCTTCTTAACCCCTGTTGCAACTTCACACCCTGAAAAGGCTATTCGGATGCTTGAGGCTCACGACCGAACGAACATCCCTAACCCCGATGATCGGCTCGTTTATGACGCCATCGCATCGAAACACGCGTTTCCTTGCCTGGCGATCTCCGTCGAGCTTGGACTCTACGAGGAACTGAATCAACAGCCCCTGCCTATCTCGACCATTTCCGAACGCTTGAGAATTTCTCCTCGAGCCACTGAGGCAATCGTCGCAGTGGTAGCCGCCATGGGATTTCTACGCGCTGACGAAGATGACTGCTTCACGCTTACCGATGTTTCTCGCACCTATCTTTTGCCAACGAGCCCTTTTTACCGCAACGATCTCACTAACTCGCAGCTACCGGCCACCAACCAATTACGTGCGGCTTTAAGCTCCCAAGAAGAACCACCTCAACCGTTCGCAGTTAACCTCCAAGAACTCCCGACCGACTGGCAGCAATCGTTCATGCAAACAATGCATGCAATGACACTTCCCGCTGCGACTGCGGTTGCCCAACATCCGATTTTTAAACAAAGTCGAAATTTACTTGATGTGGCGGGAGGCACTGGCTCACTATCCATGGCCATTGCCAAATACCATGCTCAGATCCAATGTGAGATCCTCGAACTTGAACCCATTTGTCAGATAGCGAGAGAGCACATTGCAGCTGCTGAGCTTTCTGCTCGCATTAAAGCCACACCATTCAATATGTTTAATGACCAATGGCCCACGGGTGCTGACACCATTCTGTTCGGCAACATCTTCCACGACTGGGACTTGGATTCGTGTCGGCTGCTTGCTCGTCGTTCCTTCGACTCATTGAAACCAGGCGGGGCGATTTGCTTACACGAAATGCTGCTCAATTCGCAAAAAGATGGGCCACTGACTGTCGCCCTATTTTCCATCGCCATGCTTTTGCACGAGAAGGGGAAACAGTTTACCGCCAACGAACTCGTGGACCTGTTAACGATTACTGGCTTCACCGACGTCCAAGTCACACCATCCTTCGGCTACTATTCTTTGATAACAGCAACTAAACCGTAGGCTCATTCTCAGGTCATTGGCGTACCTGGGGTTAAGAAACAACCTCCGCTTCGGGCGTCGGCACGGTCGTCTTCCTCATTGCCCCCAGGAAACGTTAGCATGCAGAAATCACCTGAAGTGACATCAATGCCACCCGCATTCCAGCCAGGCGACGATCGAACTCCTCGGACACCGTCAGTCCCGTTCGATCGCTGCCAACCGCAGGGCTTCGGCCAAGCGCAACGACTCTTCCGAATCGAGTAAGATTTCTACGTCGCCCCCCTTCTCTAACGTCACCACCAGCGAAGATTGGCTTTCAAGCCGGTAAACCAAAATAGAATCGCAACCAATATCAATCCGATCAATAACCTGTCGTTCCTCTTCCATCCCTTGGCTCCCCAACGCAAAAACAGAATATCGTCTCAATCAATATTTCCGCCCCGCTTTCGCTTCATCGCAAAAGTTAATTTTGCTGTGCGGAAGCAGATTCAGTCTACCCAAAAAGCCCCCCCTCATCAGATTCCATCCTATCTGCCCCTGGCCAACCGCATCGATCACCAGCAGCCACTCAGTCTCCCGTAGCCATTTTTTGAATCAACGGCCCACGCCACTTCTTGTCATCTTTTCATAAAATGATGACAGCGGCTCCCAATAGGCCCGCCGAACTCGTCTCACCCAGCGGATTATTTCTTGAGAAAGATCGTCAATCGCTGACCGCCGTTTGTTTAAGAATCCGTCCACGTAAGGAGTTCATGACGGGGAAACCTCGACTCGACCTATCTTTCGTCAGCAAGTTTTCATTCGCGACGAGCAGCCTGCGCATCTGTCATCCCGTAGATCACACAGTCGTATCCTGCTAAAACCCATACTGACCAGCCCCCAACACCCTCAAACTCAACAGCCCAGCGTTGCAATCATCATGCCGGCGTCGTCCACTCAACCTCCCCTGCTGATCAATTGTTTCAGATCGCTACGCTTGCCCCCCAATGCCCTTGAACACTATTCCATTTGATTATAAATCGATCGCAATTCCACCTGAGATCACTCAGTTTTTGAATTCCGTCGACGATCTTGTCGAATCCCATCGAGTGAACACCGCCAAACGTTTTCGCGGTTTTGTTCCCAGCGATTATCCGGATCTTTACCAATGCCTTAAAGCCATCCACGCTTCGGACCTAACCTGCGGCAATCGCTTCTGCGAATGGGGAAGCGGAATCAGCGTGGTAACTTCGCTTGCTGCCATGATCGGTTTTGAATCTTACGGAATCGAATACGACACAACTCTGTGCGACGTGGCAGCACAGATTCACCAAGGCTTGCAGGTCCCCGTAAACATCGTCAATGGAAGTTTTATTCCTGAAGGTGTTGACGATCTAATCGACAAAGCATTTTCCGAACAGGAAGGTGAACTGGCACTTCACACAGAACCCGACAGTGCGTATGACGAAATTGGTTACGAGATCGAAGATTTCGATCTTATTTTTGCCTACCCATGGCCAAACGACGTCGCACTTATTCACAATCTGTTCGAGCGTCGTGCCGCACAGGGTGCGTTGCTCTTAATCTATTACGAAACCGATTTGATCGACCTGCATCGCAAAGCGTAACTCATCGGATCGGCACACCTCGCGAAAGGCAGACCGGCGACATCAATATCTCGTCTTTAACAACTCAACCAACGATTGCTATCCGGCAACAGACGTCAAAAATTGATACAACTCGTTACACCATTGGCAGCAAGAAGACGAATTTAGAACGGTATAATCGAAAGGGACCTCGATACTCTACCGGCAAGGTAGCCATTTGACCCCGACACGATCTAACCACCGTCAATCACGTCAAA
Source organism: Pirellulaceae bacterium (assembly GCA_029243025.1). Taxonomy (NCBI): domain Bacteria; kingdom Pseudomonadati; phylum Planctomycetota; class Planctomycetia; order Pirellulales; family Pirellulaceae; species Pirellulaceae bacterium. The sequence goes on from JAQWSU010000034.1 coordinate 170,514, forward strand.
CTTCTGTCTCCGCTCGAATTAACCGCTCGAATTAACCGCTCCATGATTGGTGGCTGATTAAGCCATTCGCAGCACCACCACCGGCTGATCACCTACTCGGCCGATCTTTTGATCCCGAAGTCTTACGAAACCAAAACCGCCTTATCGAAAGGTCGATTCGGAGACGAATAAGTCACCCTTCCAAAAACATTTTGGTTTTGCTGTGATAAAAGGGCTTCTTCAACGAAACACAATCCAGAGCACAACACAATCGCATCTTGGCACTTTTACGTAGCAATTAATGCGTCGAACCACGTTTATCGAGATTTAAATTTCATCATCGATTTTTCTGGCGACCACTTCTAGCAAACGCAAAAACTTATCATTTCACTCATTTTCGGCCTACTTTTTGGCAACATCGGCTGCGCTCAAACGTCACCGACTGACGACAAGAAAAGCCAAGATTCTGCCGATCAATCCGCTCCAACTTTCGTCGATATCACGACGGCGGACTGGGCTTCTTACAATCATGGTGTGAAGGGATGGCGTTTCAATTCCGCAGAGAAGTCGTTGAATGCTAAAAACGCGTCACAACTCATTGAGAAATGGCGTTTTCCTCCCAAAAATGCCGGGGGGATCGTGGGTGCCATTCACGGGACTCCCAGCGTGGTGAACGGATATGTCTATTTTGGCACAGCAACCTATCCAGCATTTTATAAATTGAAACCAAATGGTTCGCTTGAATGGGTCTACCACCTGAAAACCGCATCCAGCTCTAGTTCATTGCCCAAGGGCGGACGAAATACGATTGATGCAGAGAATGGGATTCTTACCTCCCCGTTGGTGACCGACACAACTGTCTTTTTCGGCAATTCGGCGGGTGTCTTTTATGCCCTCGATCGAAAGACAGGCAAAGAGCGTTGGAAAGTCGACACACGCAAACCGGGCTTCCCCAATCATCACAAGATCAACATCTTCAATGCGTCAGCCATCCTCGCGGATGGAAAAGTGATTGTCGGAGGGGGGGGATATGAGCACCCGTATCCGCTTGACCCCAACTACCCGTGCTGCACCGGGCGCGGCTTTGTTGTGGCTTTTGATCCTGATACGGGCGACGTCGTTTGGAAATATGAGGTAGGCGAACAGCCCGAGAAATTCCCAGAACCGATTGCGATTGTGGATTCGAAGGGAAAGCACATTTATCAGTACGGTCCCTCGACCAGTTCTGTCTGGTCCACCCCATCTTACGACCAAGCAACCGAAACCATTTTCTTTGGAACGGACGTCCATAATTCACCGCGGCGGCCGACCAAGGACAATCCGCGCTTGTATACCAAGTATTCCGCAGCGGTAATCGCAGTCGACGCAAAGACAGGCAAAGAAAAATGGGTAACCCAAATCAACAAAGGCGATATCTACAACTCCGCCATGTCCGGCTACGATCCGGAAACGGGCCGTTACAAAGATTGTTCGATCGGTGACACCCCCAAAATCTATTCGATTAAGTCGCAAGGAAAAAACGTCAAGGTTGTTGGGGTGGGTTGCAAAAATGGCGGCTTTTACACTTTGCGAGCAAGCGACGGCAAACGACTCGCAAACACGCCAGTGTTTCAAGGTAAGCCGAAGTATCCACTTGATCCAAAACCTGATCCACGCATGATTGCCTTGCCAAGCCCAATCGGTGGCATCCAAACGGGCTGCGCTACCGACGGCCAAATGGTGGTAACCAATGGTATCGACTGGCTAATGATGAATACCAATCGGCCCGATTCGCCTGAGGGAGGCCGTGTCGTGAGCCTCACAGCGGATCTTGCCGAGGAAAACTGGCGTCACAATCGCCCTAAAATCCGTTCATTCTTTTACAAGGGCGGTGACCCCGTCGGATCAGGAGTCGCTCTCGGTGGGGGAGTTGCTTGCTTCACGACGACGATCTCGAAATCGCTCGTGTTCCTCAACGCAGGAACGGGAAAGGTGCTCAAACAAATCTCCATCGGAACGGTGTGGAGCGGCCCCTCCATATCGCGTGGGCGAGTCTACGTCGGCACCGGCAGCATTCTTTTTCTCGGCACCGAATTAAAAGGCACACTTTACAGCTTTGGCTTACCGGGGGATGATGAGATTTCACAAATGGGCAGTGGCAACGAATGAGCAGTCGGCCAGAGACGCCCCAAAATCTAGCCAGACCAAGTCGAGCTGGGCTTCAAACACGGAAATACTGGCACGAACCGTCTAGCGAGCTGTTCCCAACTTGGCCAGATCCAGAAAAACAATGCAAGATGGATTGCCCACAGCGCCATATTGGCCAGTGAACCTTAGCTTTCCCGTTTCACGGTTCACCCGAAATACAGCAACGTTATCGGCCCGCTGGTTGCAACTGTAGAGAAACCTTCCTGTCGGGTCAAAATTGAAGCTACGAGGATAATCCCCTCGGGTCCACTCTTCTCCGACATAACTCAATTCGCCATTCTCTCCAATGGAAAAAATACCAATACTGTCGTGAAGTCGATTCCCGACATAGACGAAACGTCCATCTGCTGACACGAGGATTTCAGAGCAAAAATTGCTTCCAACAAATTCGGGTGGAAGAGTCGAAATTGTCTGCCGTGGCGTCAGTTTCCCCTTCGCGGCATCATAGTCAAACAAGACCACGGTCGACCCTTCCTCTTGAATCGAATAAAACCAGCGGCGGTTCGGATGGAAATAAAAATGTCTCGGCCCATCCCCCGGTGGCAACGAAACGGACGATGGATCATTCGGGACTAGCGTTCCCTGTTTGTCATCAAACTTCCAGACAAAGATGCGATCCAGCCCCAAGTCAACGTGCAGAACGAAACGCCCAGCCGGATCAGATTCGATCATATGGGCGTGAGTCCGATCATGTCCACTAAACGCAAAGCTTCCCTGAGGGGCGTGGGTAGCGCGGGTAGGACCGATTTCCCCGGCATCGGTTTTGACATCCGTCGCATCACCCAATCGACCATCAGAACGAATTGGCAACACCGCAACAGAACCGCCAAAATAATTGGCAACCAATAAGTACCGGCCCGATGGATGAATACTCACATAAGTTGGGCCAGCTCCGCCCGAAGGCACCGTATTAAGCTGCCTCAACTGTCCATTGGCAGGATTGATTGCAAAAGCGCTGACGGTTCCTTCCTTGCCCTTGCCCACCCGGTCTGTCTCGTTCGCCGAATACAAACGGGTGCCAGCCGCATTCACAACCAGACTACTCGGGCTCGTCCCTAAATCAAAAGTACCCACGGCTTTCATAGCGCCCGTCTTTCGATTCACCTCAAAAAGATGAATTCCGCGTCCATTTCCAGGCGGCAAATCCACCTGGGTGGGCAAGACATCTCCCAACGGTGAACTAAAGGTCCCCACATAGGCCAACAGCGGTCGATCTTTGGTCTGATCCTGTGCAAAAAGCGCATTGGCAAATAAAGCCGTCGCTACCGAGGCGGCGGAGACCTGAAGAAAGGTCCGCCGGGTAAGGTCATGAAAAGTCATAGTCAGAAAATATCAATTCGGGAATGGGATCAAAAGGGTGAAGTCTCATCAGAGATCGCGAGCTATAGCTTAGTAGGTAGCGATCCGAGATGCGACTTTTTGTTTATCCATTTCTTAATTTCGGGCATTCGCCCGTAATCAATCAGGGTCGGACAGAATCGCCCACAAGCTAAATCTCAGCTAATGGTTTTCGGGCATCCCCAAACTGTTCACGACGGACTCCCATTTTTTTCATCAACGAAAGATAGAGACTGCAAGCGCGACGATGTTCATCACCGGACTCCAGAAAGTCCAACACGCGTCCTGTTTTCAAACTGCCCCCGCCCTTACCAGCAAGCAACATTGGCATTTGGTCTGCTTCATGCTTGTCGCCATCAAACAAGTTGGAGCAACATAATAAGAGGCTATTATCTAACATCGATCTTCCACCTTCCTCCACCCCTTGAAGACGCTCCAATAAATAAGCAAATTGCTGGACATGAAATTGGTTGGTTTTTAAGTACATCGCTTCCTTTTTTGGATCCTGACCATTATGAGTCAGATCCAAATGCAAGCTTCCTTCCACTCCGTCCAAAAAGCCAAAATTCATTTGCGACAGATCGTTGTTCAGCATGCACGTTGCGATCCGCGTCTTATCCATCTGAAAGGCGAGCACGATTAAATCGAGCATCAGCTTCATATGAGTGGGTACATCCTGCGGGAGCGTATCGGCTGGCCGCTTCATATTCGGTTCCGCCAAAGAGGGTCGCCAGCCTTCCAGTCGCCGATCCTGCTGAGCGCGTCCGAGACGCATTTCGATATCACGAATCGATTCGAGAAATTCCCCAAATTTATGTCGATCTGTAGAAGTCAGCTCGTTATTTAGCGCCTTTGCATCTGCCAAGACGTGGTCAAGCACGCTTCTGTCCGTTCGTCTTCCTTCCACATCACCGACGAGCAAATCAAACACGCGAGCTGGATAGATTTCCTTTGTCGTCGGTTTGGTTTCCGACGTCCATGAGATCGACGATCCATAAAGCATTGACAAACCGTCCTCAAGCCGCAATTCCGTGGGTTCAACACCCAACACGAGGCTCTTTACGGGTGTCTGGCGTCCGATTTCGTCCGCCATTACCTGGTCCATTGTGCGACCACAACGAATATCGTTTTGTTCGGTACTGACCCATCCGCCTGAGAGCAGATTGGGAATACGACCTAGATGGGCGCTCTTATGATTCCTCGCCTGTTCGTTGAACAGGCCGCGTAAAAAAATCAGCTCCTCGGTGTGCGGTTGCAGCGATTGTAGACCGGGCCCAAGCTGCATTTCAGCACCCTGACCTTTCGCCCACCAATGAGCCGGCTCCACTCCGTTAGAAAAAAAGACACAGGCGAATCGAACGGGAGGCTGATAAGCTGCTTCCGAGGGAGCACGTTTGCCTGATTCTTCGCCCCGCACCGGGAGTGATTCAAACCAGGGCAAGGCCAGCGTCAGGCCAGCGCTTCGCAAGAAGGCGCGGCGGCAAGGCTTCCCTGAATGTTGGCTATTTACTAATCCCATGCTTTGCTCCCACCGCTACTGGCACTACCGCAGCACGTTTCGTACGAAACTGCTTGCTGGTCACAATGCGCGTCGCCAAATCGGCCACGGTTGCTTCGGCCGCAAGATCCTCCATGAGCCGCTGAATCAATCGCCGATCGGAAAGAATTTCGGCTCGCCCCAAGCCATAGCCTACCAATTTTGAAGCAAGTGTTCGATGAAACTTTGGCAACTCTGACCGCAAATAGCTCTTCAGACCAATCAAACCGTCAATTCTGCTTCCATCGCCCATTCGTCCCACCTCATCAATTGGTTGTCCGTCCCGATATTGATCGCGCCATCGGCCGATGGGATCAAAGTTTTCCAACGCGAACCCAAGTGGATCAATTCGCGCGTGACAACTCATACACGATGCCTCTTGCCGATGCATTTCTAATCGCTCACGAACTGTTCGCCCATCGCCCAACACATCATCAGCAGGAATGGACCCCACATCATCAGGTGGTGGCGGCACCGGGGTACCTAGCACTCGCCTCAGAATCCAGTCTCCCCGCTTGACAGCGCTCGTTCGCAACGGAGCGGAGGTCGTGGCATGAATCGCGCCAAGCCCTAACAGTCCTCCCCGACGAAGCATTCCCAGATCAGAAATTCGCTCTAGCTCGTCGCCAAGTTGACTCGTTCGTTTCGAGGCTGCCCCATAATGCAGAGCCAAAGACTGATTCCAATGAGCGTAATCCGCAAATAGAATCTCATCACATGGACGTTCTTCCCGCACCAAATACTCGAAAAACGCGACGGCTTCTTCGTACAACGATCTCTTCAGCCGTTCATCAAATTCCGGAAACCGTTTGAGATCGATGCCTCTAAAATCATCGAATCGATAAAAGCCAAACCATTGGCCAAAAAACTCAGTCGCAAAACGCCTTGCTTTCGGATCACCCAACATACGTCTCACCTGCCGCGTCAATTCCTGTTGATCCAACCGATCTTGTTTCGCCAGACGCCGCAATTCTTCATCCGGTGACGAGGACCAAAGGAAGAAACTAAGCCGGCTCGCCAATTCCCACGCGTCGAGCGTAATCAAATCAGGATCGGCCGAAGCGCGTTCAATTCGATACAAGAATTCGGGTGCCATTAAAATCCGCACGAGCAGGGAACGTACGGCTTCTGAATGGCTCATCATCTCAGACTGTCGCATTTCGCGATAAAATTCATGCAGCAACTTCCTGTCGGTTTCATCCAATTGTCGTCGCCAAGCTAACTGCGCAAACAAGACGGCCTGATCAACATGGCTTGGAGAAGCATCTTGCGTCACACGAGATGCTTCCTGATAACTATCGACCAGTCGCCGCGCAATGGAGCGTGACGCTACGGGGAGCTTCGAAATCCATTCGGGTGTGATCTCACCGATCTTCTTTTCGTCGACGGAATCCAGGTTTTCTCCTAACCCATTTTTCCGAATGAGAAAAGCGAAATATCGGTCATGGTAATCGAAGGACAACAACAGATCGCACCAAGCCTGATCCAACCGCTCTTTAATTGCGTCATCAAGCATCTTATCGACAAGAAATTGATCATCACGATGATATTTAATCGAGTAATGAAAATCATTGCGTTCAGGGTGGTTGTAATCGTTCTCGTAGGGTGCCGGAATGGGGTCACGATCGGAGGGAGCGGGTTCTCGGTGCGAGATGTCGGGAAGTGTCGTCGCAAATTCACGAAGGCCGGCCTTCCACATCGTAAAGCCTGCTCCCTCAGAACGACCCAAAATTGCCGACAGCTGTCCTTGATCCGCCGCAGTCACTCCCAGCGCTGAGCCATCTCGAACAGTGCAACGCACGACCGCCTGCGGGGATATCTCGGTTTTCAACATCGCCTTCACAGACAAATTTGCGCTGACAGCCCCTGGCGGAATCACCAATTCGATCTCAAGATCTGAATTTCCGGTCATTAACAAATCATGTTCTGCCAGATTGACTCGCGCCTCTTGGTTGCCAATCGGCTGCTGATTGGCAACACGTTCGCTGCCGAACAAGGCTTTTGTTTCATCCCCATTTGGCAACAAGGAATTCAACGGCACCGCCGGCATCATTTCACCTTGCTGATCACGAAATTGGACGGTAGGCGAACTCCATACAATTAAACTATTTTCAATTGGCTGCTCGGTCGCTGGCCGCGTAATAAACTGGACGGACGCTCGCTCTGCATCTTCCTGCCACATCAGACGAATGTCAAAAAGGGCTTCGGAATCGAGCTGAATGGAATCAACACTCAACAAGAGGGCATCTTCGTTATCCGACACCCTGCTCGCCAATCTTGTTTGCCAGCTTCTCAAAAGCTCGGCCATTTTCTGGCAATCACGTCGAGCTTGATTTCGAATTTCGATTTTGGCGGCCGCATCAGAAAAGTGATTTGGAACTGGCAACGAACGATAAGCGGCACTAATCTCCGAGAGGGGAAACGCCACATCCGACCGATTGAGCAGTTGCCAGATGTGATCCACAAAACGAGCACTCACGTCCTCTTGTTGAGCCAAATCATGCAGTGTCTGTTGAGCATTTCCAAGCTGATTTCGATGCTGAAACTGCCAGGCGACAAAAAAGGCACGCGGATAGAGTTCAAGCCCAAACGGTTCGCCCCCTTCTCCTGCCGCTGAGCGGAATCCGTATTGACGATAAATGGCCTGAATACGAGTGATCGCTGATAACTCAAGCCCCGTCTTACCCGGCGCATCAAAGAAGCCCAATGGACCGGCGCCAATCACCGCTCGCCCTGCGACCAACTTGGCTGCTTCCAGATAGCGTTCCAGTGTTGAATCTTGTACAAACTGGACATCACCAACATTCGAAAACCCTTCGCCACCGACCGCATCACCGCTCAAGACAGAGTTTAAATTCAGCTCCATTCCAGTCAGATCAGTCATCACATAGGCGTACTCGGCACTGGTTAGCCTTCGGATCGCAACAGGCCCGGGATCACCTGCCTTTTGCTCGGCAACCTCCTCGAGTTTTGAACGGATAGCCTTCAGGACAAGGCGCCGCTGGGAGTCGTTTGGTTGAGATATCACTGCGGGCGGCATTTGTCGATTTTCGACAAGTTCAACCACCCTTTCCCAAGTGCGAAATTGCGTCAGAAACCGATTCGAAGACACAAGTTTCTTGAGATTGACGTTTGCTTCCGCATGCGAATCCGAATGACAATCAAAACAGTAGTCACGCAAGAAGGGCGTCATGGTAGCGACAAACGGACTGTCTGCTCCCAACAACGAGGAGGCCGTCAAGCAAACAAGGAGTGAACAAATCGCTGCGATCGTTCTTTGCCCGGTTTTTCGAATCGCCACACCTTGCGCCTCCCGACAGATCATTTGCTTGCGACCACTTCAACAGCACATTCGGCTACCACGGGATTCCCTCGCTCATCGATCGTTGTTGCACGAATGGTGACGGGCATATTGAAGGGCCCTCTCGGTGAAGAAATACGCACCTTGAGCGATCCCGTATCACGATTAGCGTCAATCGTGATCGGGCGGGCTGAAATCCCTTGAAAGTGTCGGGGCACGAGGAGTTCCACGGTCACCGGCTTCGCTGCAAGTTGCCCGCGCTTCACAGACACGTTCAGCACGGTCTCATGGCCCGACAAGGCGTGGATGTATGAAGGGGAGACTTGCACCGCGGTTGGAGAGGGCGACGAGAGAATAATAATCTGATCATTGACATTGCTGGAACTGTAACTGACCTTGTGCACTTGGCCTTCTTCGTCGATGACCTCGCCGACCCCCATCACAACCACCCGCCCAATGCGATTCCTTTCTAATCGCATTGGTATGTGAATCGGATACCGGAAAACGGTTTCGCCTGGGGGTACAATTAACGCGTCACCTTTTACTCCCTGCAGGTGGCGAGCCTGACGATCGGTCAAGGAGATTGTCACCGGCCCCTCAAAGCCATTTCGTTCAAGTCGGTACGGTCGATAATGAACCGTACCGCATGCAGCATAGTCGCTGCGGTATTGATCACCAAAAATCTTAAACGGCGTTTGGATTGAGACGGCGAGAAAAACGGAATCTCGCGATGGATCTCCCGGCAACTGCGGAAGCATAGCAAGTCTTACCATGGAACCGTCGTCGGCCGCTGCCAGATCACCTTGTCCGAGCTGACCTTTTCCCCCTGACGTTTCTCTGACTGGGCGACCAAAAATTCGAATTGCTTTTCCATCGATTCGAGCGTCCATTGCAGCCTTCAGGCTTAATTCGCCCTCGCTCTTGTCTTTGGCGATAGTCGATTCCTCCAGTGATACTCCATCAGGCAATCCCTCGACCTCTAATTGCACCGCGTCCTGAAAGCCACCAACTCGAGCGACCGCCACCTTCAGTTTTGCCGTATCACCACGAAACAAGGTTAAAGCGTCGGTTGGAAGTTTAAGCGAAAAATCAGGTGCAGGTTGGGGAAGAACCGTCATTCGATAAGCGAAATCGGTACCGCTCGCTTGGCTGTCGACGTGACGCACCTGAATCATGCACTGCCCCTCTTCTGGCATTTGAACCTCGCCGCGCGGTTCGACAAAATTGGCAGGGGTACTCCCGAATTCGATCAGGGTTTCGCCGTTCATCGAAGTGGCGCGAACGACGGCGTCCAACTTCGAACCTAAGGATGCCGCATCCAGGCGAATCAGGATCCTTGAACCGGCGACTCCTTTGAGTGGCCAGCTGTCAATCTCACCAGCAGCGTCGATCCAGCCATTCACGACAACCGACTCACTGACGACAATCGGCTGTTTCTTGGCTGACGTCGCCTCGACAATTTCGCGGAAATTCCCCACGGCAATCGGGATCGAATTCGAACGCCCCTCAGGCAGAGCAAATTTCTGAAGCTGAGTTTCAGGCGAGCCGTTCAAATCGAGCCAGCACGACGGGCCATCTACTCCCACACCAAAAAGTCGAAATTCGGTCTTCGCTCCGAGTTTTCCACCCAAGGGAAATACATGATCCACAACAGGACCGCTTGTAACCGTGAGCCGATAGACATAGTTCTGGAACCCGCGAAACGAGATGTCGTGAATTCGCAGGCCGTAGACTCCGTCGACTGGAGCAACAAACCGCACGCGTGGATCGGGGCCCAGAAAATCATCGTTTTCCGCGATGCGATTGCCATCGGGATCCAAGACTTCCAGGCGAGCGTCAAGTTCGGAGCCCAATCGAGCTGCGTTAACCTCACAGGTGATGCATTGCCCAGCCACCACAGCGAATCGCCAGACGTCGACATCTTCTCTGGGAAAAATCCGTCCATTGATGGTAATTGGTAATTTAACCTGAATAGGAACGGGCGCCCCATCGATCTCCTCTTCAATGATCTCCGGCAGATCGCCGACCACAAAGCGACGCCCTTGGGTAGCGCCCTGCGAGGTCCACAATTGCCAATAGGCGTTTCCCAACGGCGCATTCGAATCAATAAAAAATTCAGCCGCATGGTCTTTGGGATAATCCTCCGCCCGTTTGGACAAGGGCTTGACGACCATCGGACCTTCAAACCAGATTTTTTCAATTTGCTCAATCGCTGGACTCGCGGTGACCCCACTTCCCACGACTCGCAATGGACTCCCGCCGTGCAAGTAATGGGCTCCGATTCGGACAGAAACGTTAGTTCCTCGCTGGCCTCCCGCAGGAAAGATGTAGGAAGAGGACGGGAGGTCTGAAGCGTTACCAACAGCGCCAAGCAGCAGAAACGCCGATACTATCGGAGCGAGTCGGTCGCTGATTTGCTTGTACATTTGCATCGATGAGCACCGCTAAAGTAAGTTTTGGATGACGCGTCCCTCATTAACTATTTTGATCGGCCGACCCTCGGGCGTATGAAATTCATCTTGTGGATTGATTCCCAGTTGATGATGGATCGTAGCGGCCAGATCTTCGGGGCGCAGTGGATCGTCGACAGGCTTGACAGCATGAGCGTCCGTACTTCCGATGACGCGCCCACCCTGAATGCCTCCCCCGCCCAACATGACGGTGAAGGCCGGTCCCCAATGATCTCGTCCTGCCTCATTATTGATGCGTGGGGTTCGGCCAAATTCACCTGTAACCATCACAATGGTTGACTCCAACAGACCTCGATCGTCCAGATCCCGATACAGAGTTGACATCGCCCGGTCGAGCTGAGGCAACAACGGATCCTTAAGAATGCGAAAATTCCCCGAATGCGTGTCCCAATCAACATGGGTCGCCAGCACACAGCGCACACCGGACTCCACGAGTCGCCGGGCCATCAAACACGATTGACCGAGTGTATTTCGACCGTACGCATCACGAACTGCGGCCGATTCCGCGTGAATGTCGAAAGCCTTCTTTGCCTTGGGTGAAGTCATCAAAGAAAAGGCTTGTTCACGGAACGCGTTCACCGCTTGCAACGAACTATTGGCCCGCACCTCAGTTGATCGCTGATAGCGATCGACAGACGCCAGCAACTGGCTTCGATTACCAAGCCGACGAGCATCCAGATCAAGGGGTGGCACAATATCCCGCACGGCAAAACTCGGATCATTCGGATCAGCGTTGATACTCAGAGGAGCAGCTGCCGGACCTAGATAAGCAGATCCGCCCGCATTGTGCATCTCAGGCAGCGCGACGTAGGCCGGCACCGATCCTCGCGGACCGAGTTTCCTCGACACGATCGATCCGATGGATGGATATTCATTGTTGGGTCGCAAACCTCCCTGAAAGGCAGCCGAGGGTTTATAACCGGTCAACAAATGGTGATCCGCCTTCTGATGATCGGATGAAGTATTCGTCATCGACCGCAACAGGGAAAACTTATCCATTTGCTGAGATACTTGGGGCAAATGTTCGCAGACAACCAGACCGGGAATGTTTGTTGAAATCGGATCAAACTCACCACGAATCTCAGCCGGCGCATTGGGTTTCATGTCGAAAGTGTCAATCGTGCTCAGGCCGCCCTGCAGGAAGATGATAATCATCGACCGACGATCTTTCTCGTCCGGCGCGTCGGCAGAAGCCTGCTGCATTTGGGCTAACGACCAATGAGCACCCAGAAAACCCGCACTACCCACGCGCAAAAACGATCGGCGGCTGATTCCGTCGCAAAAGGTCCGATGCTTCATCATGAAGTTTCACTTTCCCTGGGGGGGGCAACCGTCGACCGAGTACCAGTCCACTTCGCCCCTCCTATCCGTTTAGTGGTTAAACAAGAACTCGTACGAGTTCATCAAGCTCCAAGCGAGATCTTCCAATGCCTCTTTTCGCGATTCCGCCTTGCGACAGTAAACGACAGCCTTGTCGAGCTCTTCGTCGGTCGGATAACGACTATAAAAAGCGAGATACATTTCTTCAATCACCGCACCATTTTGAGCGACAGCAGTCGCCCAACGTGAAACGGCCCCGCTGGGATGCGTAATTTTTTTCTGCATTTCCTTCGAGTTCAGCACGTGCAAGATTTGCGACACATTCGCTTCCACATTACGCTCACATTGACAGGCGCTTTTTCGGAGTGGACGCCCGAACAGATTAAGGAAGTAGTGTTTTGAACCACTATCCCAAAGTTCAATCGCCCGAATCCCCATCGGATTACCGGCAAACTTTTCCGGTCGATCGGTCACCTGGCAAATCGCATCCAAGAGCACCTCTGCATCCAATCGTTTGAACACAGCTCGCGAATAATTTTGCTCGTCCCGCTCATTACTTTGATTCGGTGACGTTCCGCGTTGATAGGCGTCCGATGACACAATCAGCCGAATCAGCTCCTTCACGTCAAAGTCGCACTCGATTAGGTGTTCAGCGAGTGCATCCAGCAATTCAGGATTGCTGGGTGGATTGGTCGGTCGCAGGTCATCGACCGGTTCTACCAGGCCACGTGCCATAAAATGGGCCCAAACCCGATTTGCAATATTCCTCGCGAACCAGGGATTCTGCGGCGAAGTCATCCATTCGGCAAACTGACTTCTTACCGATTCACTTTCAGAAACAGGAGCTTCGTAGAGCGCACGCGCCGGAACATCAACACCCGTGCGAGGATGCTGCACAACCGCTTTGCCAGCTGACTGAATCAACTCACCCCGTGAGGAGGCGACTAATTTGACCGGCTCAAAAAAGGCTCGCATCCCGTGGTAGTCGGTCTGACTAATCCGATCAAATGGATGATGGTGGCACTGAGCACATTCAAGTCGCACTCCGAGAAAGACCTGCGCCAGCACACTTGACCGCTCGCCACTCTCCGTGACGGCCTTGTAAAACGTGCCCTGTGGCTGTTCAACCAGTTTCCCCTGCGCGGCCACAATTGCGCTGGCAAATTCATCCAAAGGCATGTTCTCCGCAAAACAATCACGTATCCATTTGTAGTACGCAAACGCATCTTTGTAACCCAGTTTTTGTCGATCAACTCTCAACGTGTCCGACCACTTTAAGGACCAATAACTCGTATACTCATCACGCACCAAAAGTTGCTCAACAAGCTTCATGCGTTTCTGTTTGGATTGATCCTTAAGAAATGCAACGGTTTCGGACTTTGTCGGCAATGTTCCAATCACGTCAAGATAGACACGCCGCAAAAACGTCGAATCATCGGCTCGCCTCGAAGCGGTGAGATTCAACTGGCTGAGACGATGGTTAACCCAGCGATCAACCACGTGGGTCTTCGGCTCCTTCAAAGATTTCTCGACCGGCGAGTCAGCTGCCACTGACACGGGGTTTGCAATTAACAACTGCACGGTAGCCATTTTTTTCAGGAAGGTGGCCATCACGGTCACCTGCCCCGGTGCACTTCCAACGCGAATCAGACCCTGCTCGTCGACTTGGGCCAAGCCCTCATGGTTACTTCGAAATCTTGTCAGCCCCGTGACATCACGCGAAGCTCCATTATCGAAAAACGCAATTACACGCAGCTGTTGAGTTGCTTCAAAATCAACAACCCGCTCGTTGGGATGCAATTCGAGCCTGTCGAGTTGCGGAAATTCTTCATCCATTTGAGCCCCGGCGGAAATCCAATCATGGATTACTTCATATTCGGCCGTGCCCGGGCTAAGCCGTACTCCACCACCATGCGGCACCGCGCCAGACGCCTTGGTGAGCAGCAAACTTCGCGACGGTGAAGCTGCGAAGATGCGACGTCCCCGCCCCTCTCGCACAATCGCATGAAAATCAGCGAACGAATCAAAACCAAACACCGACAGCTTGAAGCCATTCTGCCCCTCGGCTTTGCCGTGGCAACCGGACGAATTACACCCATGTCGACTCAGAATAGGCACCACATCCGTCTGAAAATATCGCCTCGGTAGCTGCGCGGAATTGACAACCTCAACTGGCACTCGCTCCGACATTCCATCGAAGGTAATCTCCACTTCGGTCTCACCATCGCCACGAGCGACGACACGGCCTTTGCTGTCCACGACACACACCGCGTCATTGCACGTCCGGTATCTTGCTTGATGAGTCAGATCCTTACCCGGCCCACTTTGATTCAATTCCCACACCAAAAGTCCTTGGGTCGCAGCCTTGCCTTCAAGGACCACTGTCTTGGGAAACACCTCGAGACTTTCGCCGGCAGCAAGCAGCGGGCTCTGAAAGGTCAACCACAGTAAGGTGATCCGGGGCAAGGTTTGCATCATGCGAATCCTGGCAGGCAACGATGGGGGGGGACCGAATCATTTTACAGTTTTTGCTGGCGCAATCAAAAGCAACCTGCTCGGGATCGGCAATCATTTTTGCTCTAATTCCGTTTCCTTCAAAATCAACGCGCTGATCCTTGAAAGCCGCATACTTCATCGAAAGCGACCGGAAGGGCGAATGGGGCTCCCCGCACTCAATCGTCACAGCGAGGTTCACGGAAAGAAAAGGCGACGACGCACCCCTGATTAAACCTCAAATTGCACCAAAATGGGTACACCAGGCAAAAAAGAGCGTCACTCCCATAACCCTTCGCGACACCTCAGGATATTTTTGCGTCACCCGTATCAGGCTAAGCTTTCTGAACTTTCGCTGTTAAATCAAGGAAAAGCGTTAAACCAGTGGTCAAGATCGGGGCGAGAATGGTTGAACATTGCCACGTCTGCCGTGATAATTTAAGTCTTCGTGCCGACACATCCGATATCATCGGACGGAAATAACCCTTTTGTTGCAGAGGTAGGCCATGCTGTTTTTTCGGGATCGAAAAAGAACGGTTTCCGCACCCCGATGGATTCTCGTCAACTGCGGTGTTGCTCTCATCTTGCAGATCGGTGCCGCAACTCAACTCATCGCCGAAACGGATGAAACGCGAGAATGGCCCTTTTACGCCCCGACCGAAGTTTCCGTACCCTCGGTTGAGAATGAGAGTTGGCCGCGTAATGAGATTGATCGATTCGTACTCCACAAGTTAGAGCAAAAGCAGCTTCGACCGTCAAAAGCCGCCAATCGGCAGACGCTAATTCGCCGTCTGTATTTCGATTTGATCGGCCTTCCGCCGAGTTCGAAGGCGGTTACTTCCTTCGTTAATGACCCCGACAAACAGGCTTACGAAAAACTAGTTGATCAACTGCTGAACGACAAACGATATGGCGAACACTGGGCGCGTCTTTGGCTTGACCTTGCACGCTACGCCGACACAGCCGGCTATGAAGGCGATCCCGATCTGCCCCATGCTTGGCGTTATCGCGACTACGTGATTGACGCCTTCAACAACGACAAACCTTACGATCTCTTCATTCGCGAACAGCTTGCGGGTGACGAATTTGACGAGATCATGGGGGCTGGTGATTTACCTGGGACTCCTGCCGAACGGGTGGTCGCCATGACCTTCTTGCGGTTGGCACCTTTTACAGAACCCCGTGGCGATGAAACTCGTCACGAGATGCTGAGCGAAATAACCTCGACAGTAGGCTCCGTGTTCCTTGGCCTGACCGTCGGTTGCGCCAAATGCCACGATCACAAACATGACGAGATATCAACCGTCGACTTTTACCGCATGAAAGCATTTTTTTCAACGGTGCAAATTCCGCGCCCCGAACCGGGTGACATCTATCAGATCGGCGGATCCATCAACGCCTCATTTTATCGCGACGGCGAAAAAGACTGGGCGGCTTCCCTTCGGCAAAAATTGAAGAAGCAAGCCAGCGATGCAGGCGCAGAGGTTAAAAAGCTACAAGCCGCAATTAGGGATCGAGTGAAACTCGACTTCGAAGGCAGCAGCGGCTTCGGAATCCAAACGATCTCGAGCGCTGGCAACGACTACAACTTTGCTGAGCAGGCCGTCCATGAGGGCGAGCCCCATCTGAGCATCGTCAATTCTGACGGCAGCAACTGGTCAATCTACACGGATGGTCAACAGGCAACACTAGGCAGCATGTCGGGCATGAACCGCGGCAAGTGGTTTGAATCCATCGCAGCACCCCAGCACATCAGTTTGGGCCAGCATGCACAGGGAAAGGGAGAGCCTCAAGGCAGCGGCCATCAGGGCAGTTTCGCTGAGATCTTGATCTACGACCACCCTTTGGATCAAGCAGCCGTCCAACAGCTCAGTGCTTATGCCAACCGCAAATATGGAATAAGCTCCGAAACGTCAGCCGACGCGGCGGCGACCGACCAACCTCCCCAATCAGGTCTACGTTTTTGGCTCGACGCCAGCGACCTTGATGGAAAAGCGGACACGATGAACCCGCCTGCGGAAAGCGTTGTATCCGCCTGGGTCGATCGCGTGTCTGGAATTCAAATCAAGCAGGCCCAAGCGAACCTCCAACCGACGCTTACCGAACTGGGACCGCACGGAGCAGCCGCCGTCCAATTCGACAACGGCTTTTTGGTCGGCAACGTTGAGAAGGCGACGTTTTTGCGAGATCAACAGGGTGCTATTGTCATCGTTTATTCAGCCAGCCACACAAAGGAAGGCTATGGCTTTGAAGTCGGGGGAAACGACCAATTCCTCACCACTTTCATCAATCCAGCCG
Organism: Pirellulaceae bacterium; assembly: GCA_029243025.1. Taxonomy (NCBI): domain Bacteria; kingdom Pseudomonadati; phylum Planctomycetota; class Planctomycetia; order Pirellulales; family Pirellulaceae; species Pirellulaceae bacterium. The sequence continues at coordinate 187,438 of JAQWSU010000034.1, forward strand.
CCTCCACCGATGGTGATCCGGTCGACGCTCTGATCCAGAGCGATGACCCACGCGTCAGCAAAGACGAGCGTCGCCAATATGAATTTTGGAAATCGCGGGATCGCTTCGTCAAGCACCACCTGAAGCGTCTGCAACCTGTCGCGATGTCGCTGCGACATTCCTACGGCCCCCCCTATGAACCGGGAGTTCCCACTTCGCGAGTGATGGTCCGAGGTGAATACGACAATCCGGGCGAAGTTGTCGAAGCGGGCTTTCTAAGCGTGATCACCGAAAATCAGGATTCAGCGCCCATTCGCTTGGATCCCTTCAAACGTTGGCCAACTCGAAGTCGGCGCATGGCACTTGCAGCTTGGATTGCGAATCCCCAAAACCCGATGACTCACCGTGTGATGGTCAATCGACTGTGGCATTCCCATTTTGGACAAGGCATTGTGCGAACGCCAAGTGACTTCGGCTACTTGAGTGACGGTGCGTCCCATGAAGAACTGCTCGACTGGCTCGCCCTGCGTTTCGTAGAGAATAAATGGAGCATCAAGGCCATCCATCGTTTGATCGTCAATTCGAGTACCTATCGACAAGAATCGACCCAACGGAACAAGCAGGCGGAACTGATCGATCCTGACAATCGGCTCTTATGGCGTTTCAACCGACGGCGGCTACGTGCGGAAGAGATCCGGGACAACGTCTTGTTCGTGAGCGGACGACTTAACCCGGAGCAATTCGGCCTGCCGATCTTTCCGCCCTTGCCCGGCGATGTCGCCGATGCCGTCAAGTACAGCGAGAGTAAATGGGACACACAACATGGTCCTGAGGGGCGCAAGCGCAGCCTCTACATCTACCAACAACGTACACTCTCGATGCCATTTCTGCAGACGTTTGACGCCTTGGTCTGCAGCGAGTCACTTCCGCGCCGTCGCACCTCTGTCACCCCCCTTCAAGCCCTCGCCATGTACAACGGCGATCTGGTCAATGAAGAAACAGAATACTTTGCACAACGGGTGATGGAATCCGCAGGCAGTGACATCAATGATCAAATCAAGTTCGCGTTCGAAACGGCGTTGGGGCGCGCACCGACGCCAACCGAGTTTGCGCAGCTGCAACAATTATTCACAACCACCGAATCCCCTCAGCTTGGCCTGCAGGCCGTTTGTCGCGTCCTGTACAACATGAATGAATTCGTCTTTATCGACTGAAAACGATTACGCATGAACGATTCCACCCAAGTATCGCGGCGGTCACTACTTTCGACAACCTTTAACGGAGTCGGGGCCTTGGCCCTTGGCGGCCTGATGGCGAATCAGGTTCGGTCAGACACGGGAGCGGCAGATCAGCAGCTTCCTCATCTCAATCGGAAGGCAAAACACTGCATTTTCCTCTTCATGCAGGGAGGCGTTAGCCAAGTCGATTCTTTCGAATACAAACCGGTATTGAACAAGCTGCACGGCAAACCACTGTCGCGCATCCCCAGTATATCGGGCGAGTTACAAGGACGGCTCTCATTTCCGCATGCGTGCGTCGGCAGTCCGTTCAAATTTGCCCAACACGGACAGTCAGGAAGATACGTTTCGGACCTGCTACCCCACTTGTCCCAACACGTCGACAAAATGGCGTTTATTCACGGAATCGAAACCGACAACCAAAACCACGGTCCCTCAACGTTGCATGTAACAACAGGAAGTCAGTTTCCGGGAAGCCCGTCCGTCGGTTCATGGGTCCATTACGGTCTCGGCACGGAGAGCCAGGACATGCCTGGATACATCGTCATTCAGGATCCACGCGGAGCCCCCGTCAATGGCGCTGCCGTCTGGGCCAACGGCTATCTACCGGCAGCCCACCAGGGCACGTTATTGCGTCCCAGCGGCAGCCCGATTCTGAACTTGAATCGACCGGCTCACATCAGCTCTGCAGAGCAACGCAGGGAGTTTGACGTGCTAAAACGGTTAAACCAACAACACCTCGACGGTCGCCCTGGCGCCAACGAACTCGAGGCCCGCATCAAGGCGTATGAACTTGCCTTCCGCATGCAGACGGCGGCCCCTGACTTAGTTGACCTACGCAATGAGCCTGAGCACATCCGAGAGCTCTATGGATTGAACGATTCCGGCACGGCAGGTTTTGGACGCCAATGTTTGTTGGCTCGGCGTTTTGTCGAAGCAGGTGTCCGCTACAGCCTCTTGGTTCATGGTGTCCAAATCGGCAGGGACAGTTGGGACGATCATGGAAACGTCGAGGGCGGCATGAAGAAACACTGTCGAGAGGTCGACAAACCAATCGCCGGTCTATTGACGGATCTCAAAAATCGAGGTCTTTTGGAAGAAACGTTGGTCGTCTGGGCATCGGAGATGGGCAGAACCCCCTTCAAGAACGGCAGCCTCGGAAAAACGCCCGGTCGTGAACATAATTCCCACGCCCTCACCATGTGGATGGCTGGCGGGGATGTCAAAGGCGGTGCGACGGCAGGCGAAACCGATGAATTCAGCCTTCGAGCTCTCGACGAACCCATTCCCATTCGTGACGTCCATGCCACGATTCTCGACCTGATGGGATTGGACGATGAACAATTGCGTTACCTCCATGCTGGCCGCTTTCGACAGCTTACCGACATCGGCGGTCAAGTGCTCGATCAAATTATCGTCTAGCCGCCCTCGATTTGCATGCGCAACGACTCGGAATACCCTTGGCGGATTCCGCGTCGTTGATCGGAATAAAACAGCGTCTCCAGTAGCGGGTTGCGGAAATATGAATTTGAGAGAAAACCGATGATTCATTATTTCCTAGCAGCAATTTCTCGGGCGACGACCATGGCTGCCATCCTCACCCTGCTGGCCTTGTCATTTTGTCAAGCCGCCACCGTGCAAAAGAAGCTGAGCTATAACCGGGACGTGCTACCCATTTTGTCTGCAAAATGCTTTGCCTGTCACGGTGCAGACAGCGCGAAACGCCAGGCCGATTTAAGACTCGACCAACACGATTCGGTCACTCGCGATCGCCAAGGAAGGCGCGCCATTGTGCCCGGCAAGGCCGATCAAAGCGAGTTGATTCATCGGATTTTTTCCAACGATGATGACCTGTCGATGCCTCCTCCCCACCTGGTGGAACAACTCAGTCTCCAAGAAAAGAACACGCTCAAACATTGGATCAATGAGGGTGCGGCTTACGAGACTCACTGGGCGTTCCAAGCAGCTCGTAAAACGTCGGTGCCCCGTGGCGTCTGGGGCCGCAATCCGATTGATCGCTTTGTTTACCGAAGATTAAAAGTGGCCAATCTTACCCCGCAGAATCCTGCTACCAAAGAACAACTGCTGCGACGTGGCTCGTTCGACTTGACCGGCCTGCCACCAACTCTCGACGAATTAGGCGATTTTCTGGCGGACCGTTCCCCCAATGCGTGGGAACGCGTGATCGACCGACTGCTCAGCTCTCCCCGATACGGCGAACGGATGGCCATGTGGTGGCTTGACGGTGCCCACTATGGGGACAGTCATGGATATGACAATGACTTAGAAAACAGTCAGTGGCCGTGGCGAAACTGGGTCATTGCATCGTTTAATCGAAACCAACCCTTCGATGAGTTCACGATCGAACAGCTTGCGGGCGACCTGCTTCCAAATGCGAGCGAACAACAGATATTAGCGACTGCTTTCAATCGCAATCATCGAATTCAAACAGAAGACGGAGCCATCGACGAGGAATGGAGAACTGAATACGTCATCGATCGCGTGGAAACGATGGGGACAGTCTGGATGGGACTCTCTTTAGGCTGCTGCCGCTGCCATGATCACAAGTTTGACCCGATTACACAGCGAGAATTCTACCAACTCTTTGCGCTCTTCAACAACTTGGACGAAAAGGGGTTCGTCAACAATCTGCGCGGAAGTGCCGAGCCACGAATTCGTTATCAGAGCGAACGATTCCAGCGAGAGCTTACCGAGTTGCAGAGGCAAACTGCGGAACCAACCGACCGTCATACAGCAATCCATACACTCGAGGCTCGCTACCCTTGGGTGATGATAATGCGTGAGATGTCCGAACCGAGACCGGCTTATATTCTGAAGCGAGGCCACTACGACGCTATGGGTGAACGGGTCTTCGCGGATTTCCCTCAGGCACTTCCCGCGCCCGCAACAGGCTATCCAGTCACTCGACTCACCTTCGCTCGTTGGCTCGTGGAGGGTCGGCACCCGTTGACCGCACGAGTCATCCTTAACCGACTCTGGGAACAACTATTTGGTACCGCCATTGTTGAAAGTTCGGAGAACCTTGGTGTTCAGGCGGACTGGCCCAGCCACCCCGATCTACTCGACTGGCTCGCGGTAGAATTGGTAGCCAGCGACTGGGATGTAAAAGAAATGCTGAGGATGATCATGCTCAGCGAGACTTATCGGCAAAGCCATGCGGTTGACTCCGAACGCCTGCAACGGGATCCACGCAATCGGCTAATCAGCCGCGGACCTCGTGTACGCCTACCGGCCGAGATGATCCGCGATCAGGCTTTAGTCCTGGCAGGACTCCTACACGAAGAAATCGGCGGTGCCAGCGTCCGTCCTTACCAACCTGCAGGGCTCTGGGAAGAAGTGGAAAAACGAGGCACCTATCAGCAAGATCACGGTCAAAGTCTTTATCGCCGAAGTGTCTATACGGCAATTCGCAAGACGGTTGCCCCACCCGAAATGGTCTTGTTCGACTTACCAAGTCGTGAACTGTGCACGGTGAAACGACTACCGTCAAATACTCCCTTGCAAGCCTTGAATCTGATGAACAATGTCACTTTCGTCGAAGCAGCCCGAAAGTTTGCCGAGAGAATGTTGGACCACGGAACGTCGCCCTCAGAAAGCATTCGTTGGGGGTTCCGCTTGGCAAGCAGTCGTGAACCCACTCTCCAGGAACAGCAGGTACTTGCTCGGGGCTACCAGCGTCGCCACGACGCTTATCAACAAACACCTCAACAAGCTAAGGCTGTGTTGGCTCAAGGCGAGTCGCCACTCATGACGCACCTTGATCCCATCGATCTGGCAGCCATGACAACCGTTGCAAGTATCATCCTGAACCTTGATGAGTTGATCAATAAATAACTCTGATCAATCAGTAACGAAGCGACGCTAACACCATTCCCGCGCATTTGCCGCTGAGGATTTCCCTCGATTCACTCAAGAAACCAAGCAGCCAATCATCATGATACGCTCTCAATCCATTCATCCTTTAAGGCATCACGATCGATCGAATCGCCGCACTTTCCTTCATCAATCCGCCGCGGGCCTGGGCACGGCCTTCGCTGCAGCGATTCTCTCAAACTCGAGTCTTGGAGAAGATATTTCGTCGACCGGTTATCACCACCCACCTCGCGCTAAACGAGTCATCTATCTCTTCCAATCCGGCGGCCCGAGTCAAAGCGATCTCTTTGACCCAAAACCCGAACTGGAACCGCACCGCGGCAAACCGCTGCCCGACAGCATCCGAGGCAACAAACGAATCACGACGATGACTTCCAAACAGTCTTCCCTGCTGGTTTCGCCCACGCAATACCGATTCGAGCGGCGAGGTCAAAGTGGAATGGAAATCAGCCAGTTACTGCCGCACCTTGCCGCGCAGGCTGACGATCTCTGCATGATTCGCTCGATGAAAACCGAGGCCATTAATCACGATCCTGCCATTACCTTCTTTCAAACCGGATTTCAACTCGCCGGTCGCCCCAGTATCGGTTCATGGATTTCTTACGGTTTAGGCGCCATTAACAACAACCTCCCATGTTACGTCGCGCTCACTTCACAAGGAGGATCTGGCTCCCAACCCCTTTACAGTCGACTCTGGGGATCAGGTTTTTTGCCAACGGTCCACGCGGGCGTAAAATTCCGCAACACGGGATCCCCTGTTTTTTATTTAGAAAATCCTCCCGGAATTGATCAAGCCATTCGACGTGATATGCTCGATGACCTCGCCACGTTAAACGACTCTCGACACAAGCGGATTGGCGATCCGGAGATCAAGTCCCGCATAGGGCAATACGAAATGGCAGCTCGCATGCAAACGAGCGTGCCCGAACTGACAGACATCTCAGGAGAAACAGAGGCGACTCTGGCACTTTATGGACCAGAAGTAAGCAAACCGGGTAGCTTCGCTAAAAACTGCCTCTTGGCACGGCGACTTGCTGAACGAGACGTTCGTTTCATCCAGCTATTCCACATGGGATGGGATCACCATACCAAACTAGCGCAAAAACTTCCTCACTCTTGCAAAACAGTCGACCAGGCCACCGCCGGCTTAATGATTGACTTGAAACAACGAGGCCTACTACAAGACACGCTGATTGTTTGGGGAGGCGAATTTGGGCGGACGATCTATGCGCAAGACCAAGGTGCAAATGCCGGGCGGGACCACCATCCCTATTGTTTTACGACTCTTTTGTCAGGTGCCGGTGTGAAGCCGGGCCACATCCATGGCGCTACCGATGACTTTGGCTACAACATTATTCGTGATCCAGTTCACGTCCACGACCTAAACGCCACCATCCTGCATTTACTCGGGATCGACCACGAAAAATTGACCTACAAGTATCAGGGGCGACAATACCGATTGACCGACGTGCACGGCGAGATCATCCAGAACATCTTGACCTAGGGAAATTCTCTGATGTAGCACCCTCCGTCGGCAGATTCCTTTTCGTTGATCCCAGCCTGACAAAGTCGATCATGAAGCCCGCCGCAGACAAGCTATACGTGAATCTCAGTGCATCTCAAACTCGTAAACGCATCAAGGGATATGGGTTCGGTGTGCGAAAGGTCCAGGCGACAGGACGCAATCAATCCGTCGTCGTCCATACGGCAACGGGCCAGCATCTGGAAGAGCTCAAAGCACTATTTCCAGACGTCCTATCTTCCACGTCCAAGAGAGACACTGACACCCCTGTGATGAACTTAAGAAACGTCGGTGCCACAACGGCCGCACGCCTGGGCGAGATAAACGTCCACACCCAATCGGACCTTGAAAGCCTTGGCGTCATCGGCGCCTTTCGACGTTGGAAGCGGCAAGATCCTGAAACAAACATCGCGTTACTTTGGGCGCTCGCCGCCGCGTTGACGGATCGAGACTGGCGTGATCTATCTGAGTCCGAGAAAGCAGCCCTTCAGGCGGAACTTCAGACCACTCCCTGAATTTACAAGAGTGTCTTCCACTCTCATTTTTGCGCAGCCGTATTAGCCCGAATGGGTGAGCGCCGATCAGTCTTTGTTTTTAGCGCCGAGTACCGACACAAAAGCTTTTTGCGGTATGTTAACCTGACCGAACTGCTTCATCTTTGCCTTGCCCTTCTTCTGTTTATCGAGCAGCTTATTTTTCCGGGTCACATCGCCACCATACAACTTGGCAGTCACATCTTTTCGATAGGGCTGAATTGTCGATCGGGCAATCACTTTACCGCCAATAACTCCCTGAATCGGAATTTTGAATTGGTGGCGTGGAATCGCCTCGGCCAATTGCTCGCAGTAATGAAGAGCGCGAGTTCGAGCCTTTTCACGGTGCACGAGATACGAGAGTGTATCGACAGGCTCCTTATTGACGAGGATATCAACCTTGACCACATCGGTTTTACGGTAATCAGTCGGCGTGTAATCAAACGAACCGTAACCACGCGTAATCGTTTTAAGCTTTCCGTAAAAGTCGAACAACACTTCTCCAAGCGGCATCTCACTCACCACCTCCACTCGTCCCGCAAACAAATAATTCATCGTTTGGCTTTCCGAGCGGTGTTCTCGGCATAGCTCCATCACGGGTCCTACATATTCTTCCGGCGTCAGGATGGAAGCCTTGATATAGGGCTCCGTCGCCGATTCGATCTGCATAGGATCTGGCCAATTACTGGGGTTATCCACCTCGATCGTCCGACCATCCTTCAATGTTAATTCGTACTGCACGGACGGCGCCGAAATCACCAGACCGATGTCAAATTCTCTCTGCAAGCGTTCTTGAATCACATCCAGATGTAACAAGCCGAGAAAACCACAGCGAAAACCAAAGCCCAGTGCTGCCGAGCTATCTTTCTCATAGGTGAGCGCTGCATCGTTAATCGCCAGCTTGTCTAAGGCTTTTGTCAAATCCTTGTATTCGTCTGAATTCATCGGATAGATCGAGGAAAAGACAACCTGCTTGGCTTCCTGATAACCGGGAATCGGCTCCGCCGCCGGTCGCTCCAACAACGTGATGGTGTCACCAATCTCAATCTCCTGAACGCTCTTGATTCCGGCGACGATGTAACCCACCTCCCCGGCAGTCAATTGCTCTTTCTTATTGAGCTTTAACTGATTGAAGCCTAGTTCTTCGACGTTAAAATCGCGATCGGAGTGCATAAAGTGAATCGTATCACGAGGCTTTAAGCAGCCATCCATCACGCGACATTGCAAGATCACGCCTCGATAAGAATCGAAATGAGCGTCGAAGACCAGCGCCTTCAACGGTGCTTCCGGATCGCCCGTCGGAGCCGGCAACTTTTCCACCACACCCGCAAGAATATCCTCGATCCCTTCACCCGTCTTCGCGGACACCGGAATCGCCTCAAACGGATCCAGCCCCAAATCCGCGTCAATTTCTTCGCGGACTCGATCCACATCTGCTGCCGGCAGATCAATTTTATTGATGACCGGCAACAACTCCAAATCATGATCCATCGCTAAATAGAGATTCGCCACTGTCTGAGCCTCAACACCTTGCGAAGCATCGACAATGATCAAAGCTCCCTCGCACGCCATCAAGGAGCGTCTTACCTCGTGGGAAAAATCGACGTGCCCCGGCGTGTCGATCAGGTTCAGCAGATAATCTTTGCCATCCGGAGCACGATAAGAAAGCGTGATCGTGTTACTTTTGATCGTGATTCCGCGCTCTCGCTCGATATCCATGGCATCGAGTAACTGATCTCGGAATTCCCGCTGGGTGACGGCACCACAGGCCTGAATCAGACGATCCGCCAAGGTGGACTTCCCATGATCAATGTGAGCAATGATGCAAAAATTCCTGATGTGCTTCATTCGACCGATTCTTTTGCAAAAGTGACATACTTCGACTTTTCCATCGATTTTAGTCAAAGAGGCTGGAAACTGTGAGGGGCTTGCCGCCGGACTGACAAGAATTTCAGGACGGACCTTTCCACCCAATCGGGCTGACTCGATCGACGTCGCTCCCTATTCGGCAGCCTACCGCGCCGTTTCAATGATACCTGCTCTCAGCACGGCTTCGACAGTTGGATGACGACAGGATACGTCTCCCAACGTTTCTGCCCATCACAACAGTGGCGTCCTTTTGGAACGGATCCTGCTTGGACCGACCGGGGCCCCAACAGGACCAAAGGGCTCAGCGGTTGATGACTTACCCCCTCTCGCATATTTCAACTGACTGCGCAACTCGATACAGATCGTTGTGCCGTGTCGCCTGTCTTCCGTTTGCGTTTCTTTCCTGGGACAAAACGTCGCTTCGCCCGTGCGGGGGATTTTGAATTTCCCTGCCGACCTTGCTTCTCCACCGTGGGCAAACCTCGGCTTTCCTGGGAACCACTCCGAGCCGATTGGGAACCTACTTCGGATTGTTTTTTTTCCGTTCGCACAATTTTCTGGCCAATCAGGCGTTCGATCGAATGCAACTCGCCTCGTTCATCATCTGTACAAAATGAAATTGCAACTCCCTCGGCTCCAGCGCGGCCCGTACGACCGATTCGATGGACATAGCTTTCCGCCTCAACGGGCATATCGAAATTAATCACGTGGGTCACGCCATCAATATCGATACCTCGAGCGGCAACGTCAGTCGCCACAAGCACGGAGACCTGTTTACGTCGAAATGCCTCAAGCGCTTTCTGTCTTGCGGACTGGGATTTATTGCCATGAATTGCTGCTGAAAACATGCCGGCTTTTTCAAGTTTCCTGGCCAAATTATTCGCACCGCGTTTGGTCCGTGTAAAAACGATTGCCCGCTCGACCGCCGCGTCCGCAAGCAAGTTTCGGAGTAAAGCAAGTTTATTACCGCGATCAACCATTCTCACTGATTGCTTGATTTGTGCGACACTCACAGATTTTTTCGGAGTGACATTAACGGAGACGGGATTAAACAGGAGTCGTTCCGACAGATCACGAATATTCGGTGGCATCGTGGCAGAAAAGAAGAGAGATTGGCGCTCTTTAGGCAGTTTTGCAATAATTTTTTTGAGCGCCGGCAAGAAGCCCATATCGAGCATTCTGTCGGCTTCATCGAGCACAAAGATTTCGACATCGCGTAAATCAACGTGGCCCTGCTCCATCAAATCCAAAAGGCGCCCCGGCGTAGCGACCAACACATCGGCCCGTCTTTTGAGTGACTCGACTTGCGAACCTTGCCCCACGCCGCCGTACACAAGTGCTCTTCGCACCCGCATGTACTTGCCGTAAACACGAAAACTTTCGTCAATCTGGATCGCCAACTCACGAGTTGGTGCCATGATCAGCGCGATGGGGCGATGGGCTACGGTCTTGGGCTCGTTATGACCCAAGTAATCGAGAATTGGCAGCGCAAAGGCTGCCGTTTTGCCAGTCCCCGTCTGTGCACAACCCAAAATATCCTGCCCTTCAATTGCTGGCGGAATGGTTTTCGCTTGGATGGGTGTCGGCGTCTCGTACTTTTGTTCGGCCAAGGCACGCTTAATTGGAGCGAACAAATCCATCGATTGAAAATTCTTCAATTGTTTCTCTCATCTTCTGTTTGTCTGGCCTCGGCAAATATCCTGGTCTCTTCACCATTCAACATCCGCTGGAACGGCAGCCGGGCTTGGCGTTCAATCGCGAACCAGATCAAGGACAACCTGACCCGTGCGATTTCATCTGTAATTTGGAAGGCGTTGAAATGCTCAGCGTCTGGACCGTTTATGGGACAGAGAGCCTCGAACGCAGCTGTTCCAGAATCCGGGCTAACAAGAAAGTCCCGAAATTCGATGCGTCTTAACGACGCGAGCAACCTTCCAGAGCGGTCTCAGCGACCGTTAGTCAGCAGCAGTAGACGGTGAAAAACCTCTTTTCACCTGGCGAGTCGCCGAGAGGAACTCGGCATTTATCTCGAAGGTCAGGACTACGCCAGCGATCGAAATCTTGCAGTCGAACGCCACGTTTCTTGCTTTATCCTGACCAAGTCCACTCGAATAGGTCAATCTTCCACTGACTTATTCGTCTAGGCAAAGCCTACACGCGCCCTTGTTGATCGCAAAGGGCAAATCGCTTTTTCTGCCAATTTTCCCGACATGGGGGCAATTCGGGGCGCTAGTCGACCTCGGACACTTTCGCCAATCCGACCGCAGCGGCTGCCACCAACTTGTGAAACAAAAGCCAGTGATCAACAATAAACACCTCAACCCATCAAGCGAGGATCGCATTGTGCCCCGTCCATGGCAAGCCATCGAGCTCGACGCCGACCGCAACGCGAGCGAAACCCGTGACGCTGCCATCGCCCCCCTCGCGGCACTCATCTCAGGCGACATTCCAGCCATTGTGGTTCGACATGCTTTTCCCCAGTCCGATTGCCAGCATCTGATCCAGCGTTTGATCGCCCATCAACTGATGTTCGAATCGCAAGACGAGCGAATCCAGCAAACGGCACTTTCCTCCTCGCAGTCTGATCGATGGACTCGGACTGGCTCCAATCCCACAGCGAGTTCTCACCGCCGAATTGATATTGGCACGAGCCTGGGCAACCACGGCGATGATCGGGAGGAATTTTTTCGTCGCGCCGCAGAGACACACCAACTTTTCGACGAATTGTTCTCGGCTCCACCTAACCCGATTCAACTCGTTTACCAATGGCTACAACGTCTGACTCCCAATAAACGCGTAATCACGGCGATTGAATCCGATGGCCGCCAATATGGTCCAGCCATTTTCCGCGTGCATTATGGCGGATACACCTACCCACCACATTTCGACAGCGTTCGAAATCGCGAAGCAAGAACCGATTACTCGATTTATCGATTTGACCATCAGCTTGCCGGAGTGCTCTGCCTACAAAATACCGTCCGTGACGGCCAGGTCGCACAAGGCGTGGTTTACCAGCAAGCATGGGAACCCCGCCTCGATCCCTACTTAAAAAACAATCGCTTCCACGACTTTGTCAAACAGAACGACATTCCGCGTTGTTTGGTCGAATTGGAACCCGGTGACCTTTACTTCTTTAACACGGGCATGATTCACGAAGTGCCGGGCGTAGATGGATCCCTGCCGCGCGTTGTATTAGCAACTTTCATCGGCTACAGCGATGACGAGCCCGACGTGATGGTTTGGTCATAAACACGCTCGACTCGGGATCAGTTTCTAAGCGACGATGCATTGTCCTGATTGATCACGCAGCGAGGAATCTTTTTCTTGAGCCGCTGGATGCCTTGCTTGCTCACTTCAGTGTTCTTCAGATGCAATTCTCGCAAGCCTTTTAACTCCACCAAAGTATCGAGTCCCTTATCTGAGACTTCGGTATGATCGAGCCATAAGCTTTCCAGCTTCTGAAGCCCAACCAGATTCCGAAGCCCTGAATCAGTCACGTCCGTTTCTCCTAGATGGAGTCCTTTCAGTTCTTTTAGATTGGCAATCTGATGAAGCCCGTCATCTGAAATCCGATTGCCCCGCAGTCCCAGATAAACAAGCTGCGGCATCGCCGCCACATGCACGAGTCCAGCATCCGTGACTCGACTATTTCCAATCGGCAAATGCTGAAGCTGAGGCAGCGACTTCAAATGTCGCAAGGTCGCATTGCCAACCGGGCACTGATAGAGGTTGAGCCATTCGAGCTTCTTTAAACTGACCAGTTGCGCGATCCCCACATCGCTGATCGCCACGCCTTCCAACGATAGATCGGTCATTTCCTCATAATCGGCGAGCCACCCCAATTCATAGTCGGTCAGATTCGTACCATTTGCGTTGACTTCGACGACCTTCTTCCCACGCGAAAAAACGCTGGCGCCTCGCTTCCGCAGTTCCCGAATTCGTTCCTCTCGAGTCACTTGCCGCCATTGCTTGTATTCATCTTCGCAGTCTTCAGCACTGACAAAAGGCTTCCATACCATTCGACCACGAAATCCATACGTTTGATCGGTTTGCACCTGATTAATTACATACTGAAAATCCCAGGCGGGCCGCGGATGTTTTGGCACCTTAAATTTGAACAAACTAAATCGAATTTGATCACGAGCTGAATAAAGTCGGTCGAACATCAAGACAAATGCCATCCCTCGCTCACTGCGGCCGAAATAGAACGGTTTCGAGATTCGAGGCCAATCATAGCTCCAGGTATTAAGTCTGAATTCCACATTATCATCAATCGCAAGTTCATCTGCCAAGAAACTTCGATACGTGCCGCCCTGATTCCAATCGACATGCCCTGGTGGTGCCGCCGCTTCCACCCAACGATCCGTCGTATCTTTCGCAGTTCGCCCACGAAAATGGAGCGCCACATTAGAAACATCATTCATGTAATTGGCAAAAAACAATAAGGCGTATCCATGCTTTCCAAACAGAGACGCATCGCGAGGTGTGCAAGAAAATTCAAAGTCGATGTAATGTGGATCGACAACGTGATAAGTAAGGGTGCTATCCATTTTCCACGGGCTGTCCTTGGACCGCCGAACCAGCGTCCCCGATTTGCCATCCGAATCGCGAACCAACCGGTAGTTTCCAGACCTAGGAGTAAATTTATTGTTCGAATTCTTGCATCCTGAGATGATGTGTTCGAAATTCAGCCCAGCTGAAGCACCCGGTGTATCCGGATCAAATGCGTCAAAGTCTGGGGTTTTGTCGAGGTGGAACAATGAGTCCAAACCGCTGAGTATTCGTGGCGATTGAGAATTCCCCCGCAACGTCACCGATAACGCCCCGTTCCTCACCTTCATCACGTCAATCGGTGGAGTTTCCTCCGCAACAGCAGCCAAGCATCCAATGCTAAACAGCCCTACAGTCAACGCTCTGATACTCGTATACATTGCTCCGTCTTCTCCAGGCTGTCATGAGGATGCGTTAAGCAACGATCTTGAGTTGCTTGACAGGAAAGCGATTATAAACGCTTGCTGCGGGTAACAACACAACCGATCGGGATCACGTCGCACAGGCCAGTCAGCAAAGAAATTCTAACAAGCGAGCACGGCAATCGACTTGCACGTCCGTTCTAGGGTATCGCCTCGCATTTCATTTCCGCAGAGTCCATCTGCAACCGCTGCGATAATGGTGCTTCATTTAATCCAGTTCCTCTCATGTGTAACCATCCGTATCGATTTAAATAATCAGGTTGCGATCCTCAGCCCGTTGGCGACAATAATGGTTCGGCTACCGACACTCATGTCAACACTGCCTCATGAAATCACGAGAACAGTCACTATGTTCAAAACGGCCATTGCCTTCGTTGCAGTCAACTCCGCTTTTTGCGTTTTGATCGGCGCAAATGTGATCCCCACCGCAACCGAAGGACAATCAACCGCGCAGGCAGGCGGCACGGACAAGGTGAAACCAACCGCGCCGCTTGGGACCTTGGTCGGTCATCCCACGTTTGTAAGCCCACACGCGTCGCCAATCGCACAACGTGACGATCATGTATTTGTGGTGAATACACCCGCCGACACGGTCGATGTGATCAACGCATCAACGCGTGCCATCGTGGCTCGCGTAAAGGTTGGGATTGATCCCGTCAGTATCGCAATTCGCCCGGACGGAAAAGAAGTTTGGGTATCCAACCATGTATCGGATTCCATCAGCGTAATCGACAACGATCCGGGAAATCCAACCTATCTCCAAGTGGTTGCCACGGTCCAAAAACTGGATTCCAAAACAAAAGCAACACGGTTTGACGAGCCCGTGGGAATAGCGTTTGCGAACAATTCAAAAGCCTACGTTGCGCTCTCCTCGGAAAATGTAATTGCCGTTATTGACACCGAAACACGAAGGATAAAAAAACGACTTAACATCACTGCTCAAGACCCGCGTGCTATCCGGGTCCAGGGTAATCGGCTCTATGTCACCCCATTCGAATCGAACAACCAAACCCAACTCTCGGGTGGCACTGGAGACTTGGACGGTGATCTCGTAACATTCAACGCGCATCAACACTCGATCGCGGTCAACAATGTTCTTTCTCTTGGCCACGTTGTTGACATCGTTAAACATCCAGAAGTACCTGATCGCGATCTCTATATATTCGATACCGAGACCGACGAACTTGTCGAAGTGGTCGATACGCTCGGCACCTTACTGTACGGACTGGCAGTCGATTCGACGGGAAATGTTTACATCGCACAGACCGATGCTCGTAATGAAGTGAACGGCCGTTCTGGCACCCAAGGACACGGCTTATCCGAACTCGAAAACAGGGCTTTCCTCAACCAGATTACCAGCGTTGCATTCAAGGAGGGTGTTGCCAAACCTGCGAAGTTCATCAACCTTGAACCGTTACCCCCCAATCAGCCGGCCCCGGGCGAGGCATTGGCAACCCCCTTCGCAATCGAAGTCAGTGCGGATGATTCTACCTTGATCGTATCTGCAGCGGGCTCTGACAAACTTTTCACGGTCGATACAGCCACCGGACAGCTACTCGGTCGTACTGACGTGGGCGCTGTCCCACGTGGCATCGCCTTAGAAAATTCGCCCCAAGGAAAACCCGTGAAGGCCTGGGTACTCAACGCGGTAGCCAACACAGTCTCGCTGGTTGACTTGTCGAATCGAACCCAACCCAAAGTGCTCGATACCATTTCCCTCCAAGACCCGACCCATCCAACAGTGAAGCAAGGTCGCATCGCATTCAACACCGCTTCCGCATCGACCACGGGCACTTTTTCTTGCGCCAGCTGCCATCCCGACGGGCATACGGATCAGCTTCTGTGGGTATTGAAAACGCCCGTCGTGAGCGGTGGAAATCAGATTATGCCACGATCAACGATGCCGGTTCGCGGATTGAGAGACACAGCTCCCTTTCATTGGGATGGAATACCAGGCGATCCATACGGTGGCAACAATAGTGCCAACATTCACACTTCGGTCGAACCCAATAGCAACTTAGATATCCCGGAAAGCAGCACCCGTCATTTGATCGATGGGGGAATCGCTGCAACCATGAGCCTCGTTGGCGACGCCACCGTCAATGACGAAGGAAAACCCGGCGCATTGACAGCGTCCGAACGTGATGCCATGGCAATCTTCCTATTGAACGTACCCTACCCACCTGCCCAACGCCGTGCCTACACGAACGTCTTATCTCCCCGAGCAAAACAGGGATTTCGACTATTTCACATCGAAGGCGATCACCAAGGTCAACCGGAAGCCAACGTATGTGGCGATTGCCACCGCATGCCATTTTGGGTGAGCACCAACACGCCGGGAACTGGAATGGATGCGCCCACTTGGAGAGGCGCTTATGATCGCTTTCTAATTCTTCCCCAAGGTCGTCTAAACATCATTGACTTCGACTTCTACCGCAATATCGCCGAACGGGGTATTCCGGAACGAAACATGTGGCAATTCTCTTGGGCAGGTCGCCGTCGTTTCGACCCCGTTTGGGACATGGTGTTGGAAGGGAGTACGGGATTCTCGGGTGCCTTCGCTCGTCAAGTCACCGTCGATCGTAACAGCCATCACCAAGAACTAACAACGGATCTCCTGAAAGCATTGGAACGGTCCGCTGTCGAAGGAGCCGTCGTGCTTACCGTTGAGGGGATGTTCCTAAACGAAATCGAACCTCGGCAGGCTAACCTACGTTTTGACCCCAGCTCACTCAAACCGGGTTACGTAGAAAGCAATGAGCAGGGCGAACCTTTAACTCGTGAGGATTTGTTGCAGCTCGCCTCCACGGGACAATTCGTCGGTACCTTTACAGCGCGTCACGGAGCCAATGCGGATCTCGATCATCCCCAGCCCGCTATCTGGACCCTGGGCCCAATTGAACAACAAAGCGGGAGGCAGCAATTTCCAATTCTCTATCCAGGGCATCGTCAAATGATCGTCAGCGCCCGTCACGTGCGTGAGGGAGCCCATTTGATCGTTGATGGAAGACGCGTTCCCGCCAAGTTGGAAGTCGAAGCAGAAACTCTCAAAATAGAAACTGCCCAGTTGCCGACAAGCGGAATGCATCTACTCCAAGTCCAAAACCCGAATGGAATGTTCAGCAACGACTTTATTTTTCATGTGGCGGACAATCAAAAAGACGCGGCGCAGGCAAATCGCAAACTGAATCAAGTCCAGA
Source organism: Pirellulaceae bacterium (assembly GCA_029243025.1). Classification (NCBI taxonomy): domain Bacteria; kingdom Pseudomonadati; phylum Planctomycetota; class Planctomycetia; order Pirellulales; family Pirellulaceae; species Pirellulaceae bacterium. The sequence continues at coordinate 204,646 of JAQWSU010000034.1, forward strand.
CAGCGATCAATACTGCGGTCTCACGGGGCGATGATCGCCAAGTACGTCAACTACTCAACGCGGGTGTCGATCTGAACGCACGCCATCCTGATGAAGGGTCCACGGCACTCAGCACTGCCGCCTTGCATGGACAGCTTGAAATAGCCAACCTCTTACTTGAGCGGGGAGCTGACCCTAACGCGACAAACAACGACGGCAATGCGCCTTTGCATGTAGCCGCCTTCCTCTGCCATGCTGACATCGTTGAGTTATTGCTTGACCGGGGCGCGTCAATCGAGCAAAAAAACAATCGTGGAGAAACGGCTGTCGATACCGTTTCGACACGCTGGAGCGACGAGCTAGCGGGATTCTATCGGGCAATCGCAGGAGCTGTACGCATCGAGATCGATTTAACACGAATCGAGAAAATTCGACCGCTCATTGCCAAAACCCTGCGGCAACATGCGGCCCACACGGCTTCCGATAGCGACTCCGACCGCGAACCCTAAGGACACAAGATCTGCCTTAAGTCGCCCGAATCGAGCATGTCCGTACCACAACCAGGACGGCTCTCATGCATCATGAATTCGCGTTTGCTAAACTACCGGATTCCAAGGACAATTCTCGGGCGGCTGCTTTGCTTCAGCTGGCGTTTGCAAGATGGGCCGCCTAAACGTCAGAAGTGAACTCGCGTTCCCATTCGACATCCGGACGCGGTACCATTCCCGACCTCAAACCGTTCCATGACTTGAACTGATCAGGTATTCTTCGTGTTGCTCGAAAGCAGGTGAAAGAATGAAAATGCTCAGCCGACTCTTGTTGATCACAATTCTTATGTCAACCATTCATGCAGTCTCCGCGGCTCGTGAAACGGCTCGAATCGACTTTAGCATTCAGTCCCCCATAGCCGAATCGATTGCCTGCCGGATTCACTTGGCCAATGAAAACAACCAACCAATCAAGGCCAATGGCCAACCTTTTTGGAAAGACCATTTCACCTGTCCAGGACGAGTCACGGTCGAGGTGCCGCCAGGAGTTTATCGTTGGACCATTGAGAAAGGTCCGGAATACGAGCAAGTGACGGGCGAACTCCAAATAAAAGCCAATCAAGTGTCAACGGTCAATGTGACGCTCAAACGAATCGCTCACCTCAGGCAAGGGGGATGGTACAGCGGCGACTTGCACATTCATCGCGCAATCAAGGACGTTCCAGCACTTATCAAGGCGGAAGATCTCGATTTCGCACCCGTCATCACCTGGTGGAATTCACCGGCCTCAACCCGAGAGTTCGTTCCGCGGACACAATCACGCTTCGATGGCCATCGAATCATGGAAGTGCTTGCCGGGGAAGATGAGCGAGAGGGTGGCGCGCTGCTCTATTTCGGACTTCAGCGACCACTCGACTTGAGCGTAGAGTCACGCGAATTCCCGTCCCCAATGCATTTCGTGAACCAAGCTCGGACTGAAACCCCTGACGTCTGGATCGACATCGAAAAGCCATTTTGGTGGGATGTACCAACTTGGCTCGCCAGCGAACAAATGAACTCCATTGGCATTGCCAACAATCACATGTGTCGCAACCAAATGTATGAAAGCGAAGCCTGGGGTCGGCCTCGTGATTCCAACCGGCTGCCTGCGCCAAGGGGGAACGGATTCTGGACGCAAGAAATCTATTATCATATGCACTGGAACAGCTAGCAACATACCTCGCAGGATACTTCTATACTAGTATAGAAGGCTCAAATCGGCCACCTAACGCGATAGGGCTGAAATGGACGTTTCAGGTACACATTTCAGACGGTGTACCTGGAGGCGATTCTGCTGGACAGCGTTACGGAATCCTGCTGTACTGGTGGGTGTGCTACACAACTCCAAACGACAGGTGAACGATGAAAACGCTACTGCTAACGACTGCCATGCTCTTCGCTGTCACAGCCACTGCCAACGCTGACATAATGTCGTTGGGTGGTAAAATCCATTTGAGCGACTGGGTCGGCGGCAAAGTCATCTACGAGCCGGACACCGGAGAAGTAGTCGGGGCTCGGATGTTCTACGATCACTATTTCCGAACGTGCAAGTTTGATGACGCAAACGGTTGGGTAAATCCACTTACTGGTAAGTTCTACCTGGAGATAGGATTCCACGATCCTTACAAGATGTGCTCGCGGACAGACCCAGCTAACCCAGATATTCAAATACACATGGACAGCGAGGGGAATATCGGCACAACCACCATTGATTGGCAGAGCGTTACGTTCTCAGTCCCGGAGCCCGCCAGCATGACGTTGATGGCATTAGCGGGGATGTTCTTGCTCGGACTCAGGCGGGTTATTTGACGTACCGAGGTCGGCGTGGGAGCTGGATTTCGGCGACGTCGAACCTGTAATAGCACGTGATGCGATTCTGGTGGCGTTCGTAAGCGAGTTCCTTGAGTAGCTCTAGATTATTGATGGCTACTGAATTCTGCTTCCCTTTAGTTTGCAATGTCGGGCCGTCATATCCCGCGCTGACGATCATCTCCAAAAGCTCGGTTCCCTGTTCCGCGGTTTCCGTCTGAATCAAAACCATATCTCTCCGGTGGGTCGATTGGTCGTACTGGATCCGGAGTGGGCCAAATCCAGCAGATGTAAGCAGGAGGGCGAGCAGTTGGAATGCTTTGTCTTCGACGATGATCGGTTCAGCATACTCATCCAGGCGGATGTAATATTCTAGCTCCGCTTTCATTGAATTCGACCGTCCTTCCGATCTTGATCTTCAATCTGTTTCGGCATCCGAACGGCCATACGGCTCGTATCTGTCGGAGTGCCTTGCCCTCTGATTGCCGCTGTCTCTTCACTGATGGCCACGATCTCCGCCGCACGGCATTACAGGAGTGGGCTAACGCGGGTGTGAGCTTGGCGGATCTCCAATTCTTAGCTCGCCACGAGAACATCGCAACCACGCAGAAATACTATATCTCAAACAATGCCACCATCATCGGTGACCGAGTACGTCAGGTACAGTCTGGGTACAGTGGTAGCTAAAACACTACGTATACAGTCCCAACCGTGTAATCTATTATCACATGCTGAACTGCGGAATCCGCCTACCGCCATCGGCTGGAAGCGCTTCGGGAGTGCTTCCAAACCCAGTCGGTTACAACCGCGTTTACGTGCATCTCGATCTCCCCTTCACGCGTGATAGGTGGTTTGAAGGGCTGGCCGACGGCCGTTGCTTTGTAACAAATGGCCCCCTTCTCATCGCGACAGTCAACGGTCAATTGCCCGGGACGACGTTCCAGTACACAAACCATAGAAATCAGTCGATGAATCTTTCGATCGACCTTACCTCACGCGATCCCATTGATCAAATCGAAATCATTCACAACGGCCAGTTGCTCGAATCCATTTCGGGCACGACGCAACTAACTCAGAAGCACTCGCTCACCCTTCCCCTCGCGAAACCGGGCTGGATCTTGGTGCGTGCCATTACCAACAGGCAGGACACATTCCGTTTTGCATCCACCGCTCCCTGGTACATCGATGCCGAATCTCAACAGCCTGTCATTAACGAAGCGTCAGCCAAATTCTTCCTGAATTGGGTGGACGAACGAATCTCGCGGATCGAAAAAAACGTCAGAAATCCCCAACAACGCCAATCAATACTGGCGCCTCATCGTGAGGCGAGACGATTTTGGCAGCAACGTGTAAGCCAAAGTTCGCCTGGCCATTGATCCCAACAGGATGCATTGTCAACAGCACAAGGAATACGTGTTATGCCAGCAGAACATTTCTACGATCGTTCGGTCATTGGTACGACTGCCAACTAAACTTTAAACGATTGCTCAACTCTTAAACTGCGCCCCCTTGCCCGACTGCCGCTTCCAGGATTGGAAGAAAGTCACGCCCTTCTTCCCGAAAGATCTGGAGCTGCGTCGGTGGACACTGACGAATTCCATGCAGTTTGTTAAGATAGTGACGCTAACAATTTCATGGAGATGCTGTGCCTTCACTCATTGAGCTCGACCAGATCTGCAAACGTTTCGGCTCCTTCACGGCGTTACAAGATGTGACCTTGTCAATCCACCCCGGAGTAACAGGTCTATTGGGCCCAAACGGCGCTGGCAAAAGCACTCTCATCAAAATTCTTTTAGGTCTTCTTCGGCCGTCCAGTGGCACCGGCAAGCTGCTAGATTTTGAAATTGGTCGCCAAAATCGCGAAATCCGCGCGAACGTTGGATTCATGCCAGAGGATGATTGTTTTCTCTTCGGTCTTTCGGGTGTGGAAGCGGTTCAATTTTCGGCGCAGCTTTCCGGGATGCATTCGACGGAAGCGCTTCGACGTGCCCATGAGATTCTCGATTACTGCGGATTGACTCAAGAGCGTTACCGACCCGTCGACACCTACTCGACAGGTATGCGACAAAAACTACGTTTCGCTCAGGCCATTGTTCACGATCCGCCTTTACTGATATTCGACGAACCCACCTCCGGGCTGGATCCGGAGGAACGAGAAATTTTGCTTCGCCGCATCAAACGGCTCGCTACCGATCACGGCAAAACCGTTTTACTCTGCACGCATATACTCCCTGACGTACGAGCGGTCAGTGACGCAGTCGTGATTCTGGCAAACGGGACGGTTCGCGTCGCAGATCAACTACAAAATTTAAGTCGCCCTAATGTGCCCGCGGTATCCGTCCGCCTTCTGGGCGACACCACGGCTTTCGCTGCTTCGTTGCCTCAGCAAGGACTCAAACACGAGCGCACCAGTGATGGGACGTTTGTAATTCACGGTCCGGTCAAAGAGGTCTCAACTCGCTTGTGGCAGATTGCGGCAGCAACGGGTTCAACCATCCGATCGATGGCACCATCCCGCAATTCTCTGGAAGACATTTTCCTGCAAGCAGTCCAGGAGCACCCGCATGGCGATTAATTCTTTAGGGTACCGCAATTGGACAGGCAAACGAGCGGCCAGTTGGAATCGTGTGATCGTGATTGCCTGGGCGGGAATCCGACGTGCTTGGCAGAATCCTTGGATGCGTCGCCTGTTCCTATTGTCATGGACGCCGGCGATTTGGTTCGCTGCTGGATTTTTCCTCTATGAAAAATCGGTTGAGTACCCGGAATTGATGCGGGTACTCGTACCGTTCATCATGAACAGCGTACGGGACAATCCCCAAATGCAGGACGCCGTCCAACTCATGGCATCCGGCGACTTACAAGAAGCACGTCATGAAATTTGGGCTTGGCTATTACAATCATTTTTTCGCAGACCTCAAGGAATTGTGATGGTGCTGGTCATCGGTTTAATCGCCCCCCCGTTGATCTCACAAGACATCCGCTCCCGTGCATTCTTGCTATACTTTTCCCGTCCGATCGGACGCAGCGAGTACGTGGTGGGCAAATTATCGATTGTTGGCTGCTACCTCGCGTTAATTTCCATGTGCCCGGCTCTCGTGCTCTACATCGCGGCTGTTTTGCTGTCGCCCGAAGTGGGTGTTGTCTCTTCCACCTGGGATCTACCACTGCGCACGATCGCGGCGACGGTGGTGCTGTCTCTGCCAACCGCATCACTCGCGTTGTGCATCTCATCGCTCACCCGTGAAAGTCGCACCGCGGCATTTGCATGGTTCGCAATCTTCATTTTGGGCTGGGTCACCTTCGGAATCTTGTCAACAGTCGAAACCCTAAATCAACAGTCGCCAGAAAGTTTTCGGCCATTTCGCACGGACAGCATGTGGTCGCTACTGTCGCTTTACCACACGGTTGGGCGTGTGCAGAGCTGGGTTTTCGGTTTTGCCACGTACAAAGAAGTCATGCCCTCGACGATCGCCCTTGTGATGCTGACCGTTGTCTCGTTGACCATTTTGTTTCGGCGCGTCATGGCCCCCATGCGAGAATAACCGTGATCGACTTTCAAAATGTAACGAAACTTTATGGCAAGGTAATCGGCGTGAACGACGTCACGCTTTCGTTGCAACCTGGGGCTTATGGTCTCCTGGGGCCAAATGGATCAGGCAAATCAACCTTAATCAATCTCATTATGGGCCAACTCAAGCCGACCATTGGTTCGGTCCATGTGTTTGGAGAATGCCCAACAAGTAATGACGATCTCTACCAGCAAATGGGATACTGCCCAAGCAGCGAGGGAATGTATGCTAGTGTAACGGGGTTCGAATGGGTGCGCTATCTATTACGTCTCCAAGGCATGAAACGCCGCCATGCGACAGACGCAGCCAAACAGGCCCTCGAGTTGGTTGGCATGACCAACGCGATGGATCGCCTTATTTCTGGATATTCTCGCGGCATGCGTCAACGCACAAAGATGGCTCAGGCGATTTCACACGATCCGAAACTGCTTATCCTGGACGAACCGTTTAACGGTCTCGATCCGATTGGCCGCCATGAAATGACGATCGCCTTACAGAACTGGATTGAAAGTGGAAAAAGTCTGCTGCTCGCCAGCCATGTGTTACATGAGGTTGAGTCGGTCACCCAATCTTTCCTATTGATTTGCGGCGGGCGCCTGCTCGCCTCGGGACATGCTCATGAGGTCAATCAATTGCTCGTCGATTTACCGAACGACCTAACGATACGTTGCAGCGCGCCCAAACGTTTGGCGGAAGCCATTGTAGCTCGCGACATGGCTGAATCCCTGAAGATAGAGGCGGATCAGTTAATCGCTTCCACTCGTCACCCCAGCCGTATCTTGGCAGAATTGCCAACTTGGGTCACCCACAACCAGATCGAAATCTACGAGATTCGATCTGCCGACGAATCATTGCAAGAACTGTTCAATTCCCTGCTAAAAATTCACCGAGGCGAGATATGAATCAGGGCCGATCGCGATGGTGGACGGGAGTGTCTGCTGTCTTTGAGTTTGAAATACGACAAGCCTTGACGGCAGCAGGAATCGCCTGGTGGTGCATCCTAACATTCTTCCCAGTCGCAATCGTATCGTTGGTGCTCCTGAGCCCTAACGCAAGACGCAACGTCCCCACAACCGCATGGCAAGTATTTTTCTTCGTTCTGGTGCCATTTCTAATTAGTATGCTCGGCACCTTCAAATGGACTGCATCCGCTATCTCAACCGAACTGGAAGGGCAAAGCTGGGTATACCTTGCAGTTCGGCCCAACGGGCGAGTCGCCGTTTCACTGGGCAAATATTTGGCCGCCGTAAGTTGGACACTGACAGCCACACTGATCGGTATCACGCTCGCTGTCTTCGTGACCTGGATCGCGAATACAACCCTTTCGAATTCAGGCGAAATCTGGCGCACCTGGTTCGCGATCGCAAGACTCTGTTGCTTATCAGTTCCCGCCTATGCTGCCCTCTACCTCACACTCGGTACAATTTTCACAAAGAGATCAATGGTGATTGTTGTTGCCTACACGCTTATCTTTGAGGTCCTTGTCAGCTTCGTCCCCGCATTAATCAATAAATTCACGATTCAATATCGTTTACGGGCATTATTTATTCAGTGGACAGGCATCGAACTCTCGGCGACCAACAACGAATTTGGCTGGATGGATATCGTGGGCGAAGAACCCGCCTGGATTCACCTGATGGCCTTGATTTCGTACGTGGCGGTTTTAGTCCTCTTCGCCTGCTGCTTAGTTCGAAAACGAGAGTATCTCGTCACCTCGTCCGCTGATATCTCTTAAATCGACTCCGCTGCGTTTCGACCGCAAACCATCACGTCAGATCCTGGCCAGCGCACGACGTGATCGTCAAAGCGTAATCCGCGATCAAATCAATTCCTATTTGTACGAAACCGAACCGCTTACGAATCATCAGCGCTAACCGGTTGGAAGCAACACCCACACCATCAGCAGGGGCGAGTACAGCACTCGCAGGTCAACGAAGCACAACCACCTTAGGCAGTGGTCGCGCCCAGCTTCAACCGCTTCCCGTTCGGAACAAAAAGGGCGGCCAAGTAAATCGCCCATTTCAATCACCGGTATTACACGCCTATCACCAACGGGTTCCAATCGATGGGAATCAGACTACTTCCACTCCCACAGCTTCCATACTCCGTTCCCGTCGGCATCAACATCCCACTCATGCACCAGACACATCCCATTCAAGCGAGACAAGGATTCCACTGTGGTCTTAAAGAACGCCGAACCTCTGAAACTTGCGCCGCCGTCCTCATGCATTCGTCCAGCGCCATTTGCAACGACCGTGACGGGCCCATCTTTGCTCATCAGCACACCCTGATTAGGACATTCTCCATAGAGCGTGCCGTCTGCATCCATTTCAGACCAATATGTCGTCATCGCGCTAACTTCGACACCCAAGACCGTACCCTGGCCTTCCGTCGTGGTTTCAAACCGAGGTTTCGAACCATTCGCAGGCAATACCTTTGTCACAGCTGTCGATTTAATCTCTCCAATTTTTTCACCAAGCATGCCACCAACCTCCTAGATCCAGATTTTCTTTGACAATCAAACCTCAAGGCTATCTAAATTTCCTCCTTGAATAAAGATGGCCGTATCGAGAGAAGTGCATTCGAGTGAACCCGTTTTCACATTTCGAGTTCCACGGCCGGGAGCTCACCTTTCCTGCGACCTTTAAGCAATCATGTCGGGTCATATCGTTGAGGGTCCACGCCGGACGTCCACGACTCGCACCCAGTGCACGACACAATCAAGTTCGCGCCCCGTAGACAGTTCATCGCTTTAGGGCACGCCAGCGCATCACCGAGATTGATAGACAAACCGTACCTGATTCATCACAGTCGTCGGAAGCCACGGACAGTATTCGCAGACACAAGTAACGCATGAGGGCCAAAGGGAAATCTCTAAAGTCCACGATTGATCTCCGAGATCTTGGCAAGGCTCCGCTTCCGCCTTGAGTCCTCTCAAATCGTCTCTGTAGCTTGAGCCTGCGCCACATCAGCCGGTACATCGTGGCTTAAGAGCGCTCGGTAGGAGGGCTATCCAATCCTCATGACAGTCACGGGCGAAATAATCTGCAAAAAAGTGCCGCGTTCAGGTTTGACCTTTGCCAACGGGCGAAGCAAATGGAACGTTCCAGCCACCCGATTCCAACACGGGCTGATGCAAGCTTTCCTTCTTTCGGCTGGAGCATTGCCTTACCACAACATCCGACACTTTTGGAACTTCGCTCTTAATCGTCTCAACCGCCTAACAAGTCGGGAAAACCGGTCGGATCCGCCGCGAACCCACACGATTTTTTCGGCTAACCGTAAAAAAGCTAAGTTCCAAGAGCGTGCCCGTTGGTAACGGAAGTGAACTTCCTGTCAGGAATCCGTCCATTGGAATTTCGAAACACAGCACGCTATTCCATGCAACATTCGTAAAACCGAAACACAACGACGCTATGACCCGAAGCCCGAAGAAGTCTCCAGACTCCCAACCGATCGCCGTTGTTGGCATGGCTCTGAAAGTGCCTGGTGCGAGCACACCGGCTGATTTATGGAAAAATTTAATCAATCGTCGCGATTGCTTAACCCGACCGACTCGATCTGAATTACGACGTTCGGGCCTATCGCGCCACCAAATCGCCAACCCAGATTTTGTGCGTTCATTTCCCTGGTTGGATCATGTCGACCGTTTCGACGCATCTTTTTTTGACATGCCGAGTTTTGAGGCAGAACGAACCGATCCTACCCACCGACTTTTTTTGGAGTGCACCTGGGAAGCGCTCGAACGCGCCTGCATCGTACCGGGCGACAATGGGGTTCGAACTTCCGTATTTGGAGGTGTTGAATCAGGTTATATTCGAACCATCGAACCCGACAGTGTAGAAGCGGAAGACGGCCAACTCACGGTTGACGATCCAAGCGTTTTGATTCCGATTCGACTTGGAAACGCTTTGGACTTTCCTTGTGTGCGAGTGTCACACAAACTCAATCTACAAGGACCATCCTTCACCGTGATGGCAGCCTGTGCCACCTCTCTGATTGCCATTCATCTATCGGTAAAAGCATTGCGAAACGGTGAGTGTGACATCGCCATTGCGGGTGGCGCTTCGATCACTTCACCACAGGTTTGTGGCTACATGGGATCGATCGAGGGCATGCTGTCGCCAACGGGTGTTGTTCGCCCCTTCTCTGCTGATGCGGATGGTACGGTATTTGGCTCGGGTGTGGGGACGATCGTCCTCCGCCCGCTCGAGGATGCATTGGCCGCAGGGAATCCGATTATCGCCGTAATTCGGGGTTCTGGCGTTAGCAATGATGGCTCTCCTCCCGGAAAAGAAAGCTTCATTGCACCAAGCCCGGCGGGACAGCGTTCCGCGGTGGAACGCGCACTTACTGACTCAGGTATCGACGGCGGCAGCATTGGATATCTCGAAGCCCACGGCACTGCCACGCTGCTTGGAGACCCCGTGGAAATCAGTACGATATCCGATGTCTATCAAGGCACCACGAGCCGATCGAATTCTTGTGCACTAGGTTCTGTCAAAGCAAACGTCGGTCATCTGCGGACCGCTGCTGGCGTAATTAGCACGATCAAAGCATGTATGGCATTGCAGCATCGAGTGCTACCCCCATTGGCAAACTATCGTCAACCGAATCCCAAGATTGATCTCGCAGCAACACCTTTCTTCATTAACACAGAAGCGATGTCATGGAAGTCTCAGGAATCGCCGCGCCGCGCGGCCGTGTCATCGTTCGGTTTTGGAGGCACCAACGCGCATGTTATCTTAGAGGAATACCGGCAGGAACCACAAAAGCCAACAGAACGCACCGACAAACTATTTCTGTTTTCGGCAAAAACACCAGCAACTCTACAGAGACGTGTTTCCGATACGGCATCTTTCCTGGCACGGTCGCCTGAAACAAGTGGTGATGCGGTGGCACGTACACTGATCCATGGGCGCAAGAACATGGAACATCGTGTTTGCTACAATCTCGACAAATCCCTCGATGATTTATCGACCTTCAACCAACACGAGCCGATTGCAAAAGCCGTCGCGAAAAACTCAGACCGCTCGGTCGTGTTTCTGTTCCCGGGCCAAGGATCACAATATCCAGGCATGGGAGCGGAGCTCTACCATCAGCAAAGCGGTTATCGGGAGACAATTGATCAATGCGCTGAACTCTTGTTGCCAGAACTCGGATATGACATTCGGACCATCCTCCATCCGAATCTGACCGACGATGCGAATGGGTGCGCGGATAAGTTACAACAAACGGCGAACGCCCAACCGGCGCTGTTTGTCGTCGAATACGCTTTGGCGAGTCTGTTCATGCAATCCGGGGTTAAGCCCTCGGTTCTACTCGGTCATTCCATTGGCGAGATTGTCGCCGCCTGCATCGCGAATGTGTTCTCACTACCGGACGCGCTGAAACTGGTCGCTCATCGCGCGAAACTCATGCAAGCGTGCAAACCAGGAAGCATGTTAGCCGTGATGTCGCCTCCTGAGAAGATTGAATCCGAACTACCAGACGGTCTTGATATTGCTGCCCTGAACGCACCCGGAGTCAGCATCGTAGCTGGCCCAACTGAACTCACGTCCAGCTTTGCCGATCGCATTTCAGAAAAGGGGGTGGGAACCCGCGCACTCCATACGTCACACGCTTTTCACAGCTGGATGATGGACCCTGCACTGCCCGACTTCAGGGAACTGCTGACAAGCATCGAGCTTCATGCACCTGAAATCCCGCTCATTTCGAATAGCAGCGGAAAGCCATTAAAAGACGAGGAAGCGCGAGACCCTTTGTATTGGTCGGACCACGTGCGACACACCGTACTTTTTTCCGCGAGCGCGAACCATCTGCTGGCGCAGGGCGATGCCGTTTATCTCGAAGTCGGACCCGGGAGAACCTTGACTGATCTAATTCGGCAACATGATGCGGACCAATGCCTTGTCACCTCGCTCGATAACCACCGCAAAGTCAAGACGCTCCCTACCGATTCCGTCACCCGAGCGATCGCCAATCTCTGGTGCCACGGTGCATCGATTACCTGGCCCAAAGACAAACCCGCACCTCCCATGGTCGAACTTCCAACCTATTCATTCGATCGTCGTCGACATTGGCTAAATCGCGGTGAATCCGAAACAAGTGAGTCTCAGCAGCCAGTCTATTATGAACGAAACACCTATCGCCTGGATGCCGAGGCTGCCGAACAAGAGACACTCAAACGGTCTTGGCTCATCCTCAAAGATGAATTTGGACTTGGCGACGCGGTTCGCCACCGGATCAAATCGAACAGCGATCACGTGCTTGAAGTATCGCCTGGTGCGGAGTTCGTCAAAGTCAACGAGAATTCCTATCAAGTACGGCCTGACTGCCGAGAAGACTTCGAGCAAATTCTCGCTGACTTGCAGAGTCGCACTGACAACCCAAACATCGGTATCCTCCATCTTTGGTCCGTAACGGGGAAAGCGGGACCGCACAATTCGACCGATGCGTTTCAGACTTCGATCAAGACCGGCTTTCACACCCTAACAGCACTGTGTCAGGCCATTACTTCGAGGGGCGGATACAACCTTGTGAAGACCATTGTCGCCGCTGACGGATTACGCCAACCGGACTCCGAATCAGTGCCGATTTACGCTGAAAAAGGAAACTTACAGGGACCTGTGATAAATGTCCCCTATGAGGGTTTGGGAATCGCCTTGCGTCTAGCAGATATTGGTGAATTCCAGAGTAATCAGATTCCTGGATGGCTGGTCGACGCAATCGAAAGAGAATGTCGAACCGTCCCTTACTCAGGTGTCATCGCCTTACGGTCCCACGGTTCTTATCAGGAGGAATTGTACAAGATCGACGAACCTGCCACTGGCAATTTGCGTCTCCAAGTTAATTCCACCGTCCTAATAACCGGCGGAACGGGCGCATTAGGGCTTGAGTTTGCCAAACATCTGTTCGATCACTACCGAGTCAACCTTGCGTTAACAGCTCGATGGACGCCGCCGCCACGGAGTCAATGGAAACATCACGTGGCAATAGGTGACAAAATTGGCAAAGCGATCAAACAGATCATGGCATTGGAGTCCCGCGGGGCAAAGGTATCCATCGTTCCAACCGACGTAAGCGATCTTGAAAGTTTGGAAACTGCAATCCAAAACGTCGAGAACGAAATGGGCCCCATCAGCACTGTGATTCACTGCGCAGCGAGTAACATTCGTGAGATGTTAGTATCCACGGATAAGGCCACGGCCGAACGTATTTTCCGCGCAAAGGTCCACGGAGCCTTTAACCTAGAACAGGTTTTTTCTGAGCGAAATCTCGAAAACATGATTTTTCTGTCGTCCTATTCATCACTTCGAGCCACAAAAGGACAATCCGTCTACAGCAGCTCCAATGAAGTCCTGAACATGCTGGCGTCGCCCAAAAACCAACAGGACGACGGAATAAACCGCTGCGCCATTGGCTTCGGCGCAGTCGAAGAAGTTGGTATGGCCGCCAATTTCGTGGACGCGGATCAACAGGAAAGTCTCGCAAACGCCAAGACGGGTACCACCACCGGAGACTTGGACAAGTCCTTCGCCTTGGACCACCCATTGATTAAAACCGGACAGTCTTACAATGACAATACTCGTGTTTACAGGGGACTCATAAAAGCGGAGGGGAGCTGGGTGCTTGAGCACTCCGTCAAGGGCACCGCCCTCCTTCCGGCGGTAGCGTTTATAGAATGTGTCCAGGCAGCCCTCATCGATCATGTTGGCGATTCAGCGGCTCGTGTTCTAACCGATATTGCCTTCTTACGCCCTCTGTTCGTGAAAGGATCTGATTCTCAGCTTGAGATTGAATTCAAATCTGTGAACGATGACCAAATTTTCGAAGTTCGTTCCAAATCGTTGGACGAAAAAGCTGAATGGACCGTCCACGTGCAAGGCGTCATTTCGGATAGCTTGGCTTCACAAGACATTCCCGCACGGCTCTCCCCTCCCACTGACCTGCCACCCGTATCCCACAATAGCCAAGATTCACCTTTCATCACTTACGGTGAACGTTGGGACTGGAAATGCCTACAAGGCTCGCGAAAAAATGAGGATTCCTGCTGGCGTAAGTTTCGACTTCCCCAGAAATTCGCAGGGGATCTTGCGGACTTTCGTCTGCACCCCGCGATGTTGGATCGTGGGTTTTCCGATCCATTTGGGATTGATGGTCCGAATTCCATCCCCTTCTCCGTTTCCTCGTTACGAATCTACAGAGATCTGCCGCAGGAATTCTTTGTCTTTACGAAACACATACCGACGGCGAACAGCGGTTCAACCAATATGTGTTTTGTTGATGATCAGGGGAACGTATTACTTGAATTGGATGGATTCATCAGGCGCCCGGTTTCAGATGATTTCTCAGAACCAATCGCCAAGGAGAAGGATTCAACCTTTACCGCCGACGGCCTGCTGCCACCCAACCATCGAATTATTATCAGAGAACAAGGCGACTTGGATTCTTTTGATACCGAGCCGTTCGAACCTCGATTACCGAATCCGGGTGAGGTGCAGATTGATATCGTTGCCGCCGGACTAAATTTCCGAAATTTGCTGGAAACACTGAATATGGTATCGATTAATCAGCCCACCAATTCCTCGGGGATGGGCATCGAATGTTCCGGCATTGTCACTGCCGTAGGTGCGGGGCAAACCGATTTGCAACCAGGTGATCCAGTGATTGCCATGGGATCCAATGCGTTCTCAACGTCCATGACAACCTCCGCAGAGTTTGTGGCGCCATTACCGAGCACAATCAGCCTCGAAGAAGGCGCGGGAATTCCGATCGTCTTCCTGACTGCTGAATACGCTTTGAATCAGTTAGCCAAGCTAAAGGCCGGTGAGCGGATACTCATTCATGCAGCCGCGGGTGGTGTAGGACTTGCCGCCATTCAAATTGCGAAAAACATTGGTGCCGAGGTTTTCGCCACAGTCGGCAGCGCGGCAAAACGAAAGTTCCTTGAAAAACTCGACATCACTCACATCATGAATTCACGCGACTTGGATTTTGTGGAAGAAATCGGTGACCTGACGGAGGGAGAAGGAATCGATGTCGTGTTGAATTCACTGGCCGCCGAATTCATCCCGGCAAATTTTGAGGTATTACGTTACGGTGGACGGTTCATCGAAATTGGCAAACGCGATATTCAAGCAAACACCATGATCGGCCTACAGCCGTTCAGCAAAAACCTTTCCTATTTTGCTTTTGATCTAGGGCTCATGATGAAAGAACGTGACCCATTAATCCCCAGGATGCTCGATTCCCTAATGTGGCAACTTGAAAAAGGTCGACTATCTCCGCCTCCCACCACAGTGATCCCTGCCAAAGACATTTCAGAAGGTTTCCAGCGTATGGCGAGAGCCGAACATGTCGGCAAGAACGTGTTTAAGCTGCAAACGGCGTCAGATCTTTGGTTACGCAATCAACACCGTTTCTCTGAACGTTACACGAATTTAAGCACAATCGACGCATGCCTTCGAACACTCGACGTCGCCCTCAGAAAAAACCGACAAACGGATTGTATCCTCGCGTTGAACACCCCCCTAGATGAAAGGTCGGTCCGCATCGATAAAATTTCGGAATCGACTCGCGGTCGTCCGAGCCTTGAAATAGAATATGTGGCGCCAAGAAATCAAACGGAAGAACAACTGGTTAAGATCATCGAAAAGAGCTTGGACATCTCACCGGTTGGAATCGACGATGATTTTTTCGAATTAGGTGGAGATTCGATCACTGCCATTCAGACGCAGCACTCCATTAAAAATTCGTTGCAATACAATGTTCCGATGACCGTACTTTTCGAATACCCTACCGTTGCGAAACTAGCAGAGCTAATCGGAACCCCACAGTGCGATGCCTCAACAAACAGACGATGAAGGAAGGGAAAATCCCCTTCGTATTCATCCCCTCAGCAGCAAAAACCCCCCTTTCATTGGTAACTTTTGCGAGAAATCTGGATCCAACGAGGGGCTTTTATTCTTTTGAGTATCGTGGCCTGGACGGCATAGAAAGCCCCGATAGGTCACTCGAAGAAACAGCCGCCGGCTTTGCAGAACAAATCACTGCAATGGCCCCCCAAACGAGCATCTGCCTGGGTGGGCAATGCTTCGGTGGTACCGTCGCTTTCGAAATGGCTAAGCAATTGAGCGATCGCGGATTCACCGTCGACAGGTTGATCCTGCTGGACACTATACCGCCGCTCCTTGCATCGAACATCGAATCGACGATCGACATCGACGAAGAGCAAAATATCAGGCATTTGACGCAACAAGCCGTAACTGCCATCTGCGATCAAGCGCGGGCCCATTTTGCGCACTTTCCTGATGAAATCAGACAGCCCTTCGAGCGCACCCTTTCTCGCCAATTAGATTTTGGAAACAGCTACCGAGGCACCCCCACCGAGACCGACATCTATCTGCTAATCACCCAACAGTATGACGAAGCTATTTTCCAGAACTGGCAATCGCTGGCAAGAAACAACCTGGAAAAGATAAGATTACCTGCCGACGCATCTTCAGTTTTGGATAGCGACCAGGTTGCAACCGTTGCCAATGTGGTATCGAAAATCCTAGAAATCAATGCCGAATCGTCCTAATCCCTTGAGTGCGTTAAGACTCAAGTCTCATTTGTTAGTTTCGCCAAAACTGACTTCCATCAGAACCGGTCGATGATCGGAGGCAAGCGATTCCTTCACGACGTCAACCTCGTTTACGACGAAGGCATTTTCAGGTCGAAACATGAGAAAATCAATTTCGACACGAGGTCGATCGGAAGGGAACGTGAAATGATCCTCTCCCTTATCAGGAATATTCCAGTCCGCAAAAAGTTTCAGCACAGCAGATTTCGGCCGTGAATTAAAATCGCCTGCAATAACGCTCGGCAATTTTTCATTCTGGAGATATTTCAGTAACGCCTGAGCTTGTGCCAACCTTTCCCTTTCGTCCCGATAGAAATGCACGTTCGCGAGGCGAAAAGATTTTTGAGCAGCCACGGTAACGATCAGAGAGGCCCTTGGTTCAGCTCCATCAGGCAGACGAAGCCTTTTGATGTCCCGAAGCGGATAACGAGAAATGATCGCCATCCCGTATTCCCCTCCCTGGTAATCGAAAAAGCTCCCAAACGCATGATAAGGAAGACCCGTCAGTTCTGCTAAACGTTTTGCCTCATTGAGCTGGCCACTTCTTTCCACCTTTTTATCAACCTCCTGCAAGGCCACCACATCCGCTCGAACGCGACGAATCACGTCTGCGGTTCGCTGCAAGTCAACTCGACCGTCGTTACCTCGCCCATGTTTGATGTTATAAGCGAGCAGCCGAATCATCGTTGATGTCGCAGGAAGTTTTTTCGGCCTCTGATTCACCTCTTGAGGGAACGTACTTGACAGTCCCGTCTTCTCTTGCCAGGCGAGGTGGGTCGTCGGAATTTGCCCTCGGTAAAAACCACTTAGCGTTTTAGGCCCTCGCATACCCAATGCACGTGATCCACCAAGCATCCTAACGGCCGGGTTCTGGGGGGACGTCGAGAAGGATCCGACGCAGGGCTGATGATTCCCATTCATGCCGCATTTCAATCGATGATCAGAATCTATTCCGCCGAACTCGCTCGGCCCCGCGGTCTGTTGGGACACCTTCGGCAACGCAATCCGTGATGCGAGGATCGCTTCCGAGCTCTCTGGGGATAATGACTTCCACTGGATTTCCCTGCAGATCCGTGGCACCTTTGCTTGGTGCTTCGACGTCCATCGATTCGTATCCTCAGCACCGTCGCTGGTCGTCACTGCGACCAACAAACATGTCAACCAGCAGCTCCACAACACCCATTGTTTTTTCCTCAAGATTGTTGTTAGCATGTTGCTATTTTGACCGCTCCTATCTAATCGCGTTTGAAATTCACCAATAGGCCAATCCAAGCCTTTCTTTAATTTCCCGTTCTGTGTAAGCGATCCTCACGAAGCGCAAAGTTTGGGTGAGCCACCGTTGCCCGAAGCTTAGCAAAGCATTGACACTTCAATAAGTTCAACCACACCGCGACGACAGAAGATATCTCGGCTAGTAGCGGCGTCCAAACAGAGTTCGTCGCTCCGCACGTTGTTGCCATCATGATACCGAACACAAATCGCCATACGATTCGCTCGCCCGATCACGATGGGAACCTTGCAGAAGGTAAATCCAAAACTACCAGCAGCCAGCGTCATTCCCGCAAATTCCGCCGACTCTTCTAAAAATTCCGTGTCGGCGAGCAGGAAGGGATCAAATTTCAAGCAACCCTCTTCGATCCGTACTCCCAACTCTCGCAGTCGCACGATAAAGTCCTCTTTGACCTGTCCGGTCAAACCAGGTTGTTGAGCCCCGAGCATCGATGGAGTATGTGAATACGGATCAGTTGGAAAAGCTCCTTGTTCAATCACCGATTTCTTTGCGCCAACCCCTGCCTGAATTTCACCATATCGTTCGAGCAGACGTGCCACCACTTCGGGGGTTTCATTCTGCGATCGCGCCTCAATGAGAATTTCCTGGACGGCAAGCAACAGCTTGGACACCATGTGCCAATAGATACAGCCCAGCCCTTCATACTTAAAAAACGTTCCCGATCGGCCCGTAAACGATTGGTGGTCAAATACCGCTTCATAAGCTGCAAGTAATCGATCGCGTTCTAATGAATCGCATTCTTCGACCCCATCCATTGCCGCGCACAAATCAGCACTGTTGCGAAATTCCGGATGGAAACGCACCTGTCCCGCAGCATCACGGGACACGAGACGTTTGTCTTTCATCTCCAACATTTTTTTCAGTAACAGCGATTCGTCGACGAAGCGCTCCGGCAAAACATTTTTCTCCATAAAGCCCGTCAAAATTCGGTCCGGATAGAGTAAATACCTGTGCTGGTCCGGCCGATAAAGCGAACTTGCCCGCAAAGATTCCAACAGATCGATGCTCTCTCGAGCATCAAGGCAACCCGAAGACAGAACGGCGACCTGTCCCTCAAGCATCTCGGCCAGCTGTCGGATTGAGATGCCACCGTCGGGATCTACCTGCATCAGGTAGTACGCGTAATAAAGCCCGTCGGCACGGCGATTCGCAACGACGGTTCGCTCTAGATATTGCTTTGCCAAGTCAAGAACGCGTGATACTTTCAACCGACAGGGAAACCTTCTCACCCGACAGACCGTCGTCGTAGATTAATTCTCGATAACAACTCCCGGCAGCCCCAATCTCATTAACAAATTGTCGCCGTTCCCGAGAGTCAAACCCCCCGGCCATCTTCTGGTGATGCTCCATCAATACGGCCTCGGTGGAGCGAAGAAGCATGCAAATTTCAGCAGAAACTTCGTATTGGGTAACCTGGCACTGAGCGAACAGCCTTCCACAGAAATCTAGATAACGCCGCAGATAATAGAGCGTCACCATGGAAACACCGTAGCCAACCAATGCGTTGTTCGCGTCGTTCCATTCCGGGCGTTGAGTATTCATCCAGATACCAGCATCCGGAATGAAATTCGCCATTTTCGCCAAAACGGGTACTAATAGTTTTTCGGCCAGATTCACACGAATCGGGTGGCTATCGTCATGATGCAAGAGCTTGCCATCCGAACCGATTTGTTGAGTACGTTTCATCAACAAATCGTGGGCCACATGATCAAATTCAATGCTGTCTCGTGGATTCTTGAACAAGTCATCGAGCGACTTAATCTGATAGGGCACGTGTGCATAGACGAAGATATCGTCGTCCAAATATTCTCCGAGGCGACCCGGATGATACGCCTCCGAATGCTCAATCAACTTGAGCAAATAGACAATTTGATGATCCCCCCAATAACCAATGTTTGACCAAGGGTCACTCGGATCGTGCACCTCCCAATCAATGCCGTCACGAGTGATTCGGTAGGGGTTGTATCCATCAACCGTCGACGCATTCACAAACTTAAAAACAACACTCTCTAAGAATTCCGGATAGGAAAGGCCCAACGCCTCCCAGTTCTGAAAAATATCGCGCCAATTCCCTTGATAATTCAAAATCCTCGAACAATCTGGCCGTTGCGTATCGATCGAAAACTGATTCCAGGGTCAACTGGGATCGCCATGGCGGCGACTGAAGGTAAGTGGAAGGTATTCAAAATAAAGACGCAGTAAATCCGCATCATCATAGTTCTTAAATAAAGCGAGGCCCGCTAAATGCTCAAACTCCGTGGGTAGCGAGGATAAAAACTCGGCATGCCGTTGGGCCACCGGACGATTTGCAGCTCGCACAAAACGCAGGAGATCTTCTCCTGAAATCTGGTAACCGTTCTCGAAGATCCCTCCCCGCATCACGTTGCAAAGGGTATTTGAAAAATGGCGGCTCGCTTGCAATCGATCTCCACTGGCCTGAAGACCGTCCGCATCAGAAACAATTTCCTGAAGGCGCTGAGTGCCCCGATCAACGTCGGCCAACAACTGCGCGCCTAGTGACGTATCCCCCTCCATATGCTGTTGCAACTCGACGATATCGTTTTGCGATTGATCAACTTCCGCAACGAAAAACTAAGCCGTTTGTTGATTTGGAACCAACTCGCAACCCGACTGCAAAAAATAACTTCCCCTCTGACCCCGTATCAGTTGCTCCGAACTAACGGCACGCCCGTGGCGGAACGCGTCCAGTTGCCGATCGGAAAGAAGATATTTTGGCTCAGAAATCCCAGTCGACCACACGGTATTTGCCATTAAAGATTCACTCGGCTCGGCTCGATCAACGGGAATCGAGCTGAGCGCATAGATTCCGATTCCATTTCCAGCGATTAATCCAGACTTTTTGTAGGCATCGAGCAAGGTGCTAAAAGCATTTTGCATACCACGATCAATATTCGCGGGTAGCAGATTTTGCAAACCATCAACGACGCTAAGCTGAATCACCTCCGTAGACAGATTCGCTAGTTTGGCATGCCTCACAAAACCAAACCGCTCACTCACGAGCCAAGCATATTGAAACGACAAGCCAAGCGACCGGTTAATCTCTTCAAAGATCAACTTGTTGCCAGGTATGTTTTTATAGAGGTGTCGTTCCGTCTCGTACAAGTTTTGATAACGTGCCGAAAAGGGTTCCCACAATCGATCACCATCCGTCTTGTTTAATCGCAGAATCGTCTTACTACCCGTACGATCCCAGGCGTCGTGAATTTTGTCATCGGTCTCGCATGGGAACAACGCATGTTCGGGATTCCGTCGGCCTGCGGTCAGCGCACCATTGCTCGAAATAAACATCCAATGGTCGGAATCGCTGACAACGCTCATAAAAAAGGGAGCAAGTTGATCGTAATGGGCGATGCGGTAAAACCGTTCGCCGTCCAGCAGAACGTAGCGACCTTCGACAGTACGATCGAGCGTATGAAGCGAACAATCGGCGACTCGTATGTTTTTCTTTCGCCCCATCTTATTGGCGACCATCAACTCGAATGTATTCGAGTTCCATTTTTTGAGATCTCAACTTTGGATCAATCTTTCCTCCCATACCCCCGCCCATTGCCATGTTAACAATCAGGTTTTGGGGACGATTGAATGGAAATGCTAAATCGTCTTTCGTTTTATCGTAGGTGTAGTAATGCTCGCCATCAAGAAACATTGTGATCGCTTTGGGTGTCCATTCAATCGCGTAGGTGTGAAACTGATTGGTCATATCTTTGACGGGAACGGTGGTTGAAATGTGATTTCCCTTCTTAAAGTAATAGGCCCCCGTGTGACAGGAGAAGTGATTGAGACCGTCACCCGTTTTATCATCGATCTCACGCCCTACGTTTTCAAGAATATCGATTTCCCCACAATAGGGCCATGAGAGTTCGTCTCGAAAATCGTCTCCCAACAACCAGACGGCGGCCCAAGCTCCATCCCGTGCAGCCACTCTGCCACTCTGCCACTCTGC
Organism: Pirellulaceae bacterium; assembly: GCA_029243025.1. Lineage (NCBI taxonomy): Bacteria > Pseudomonadati > Planctomycetota > Planctomycetia > Pirellulales > Pirellulaceae > Pirellulaceae bacterium. The sequence goes on from JAQWSU010000034.1 coordinate 226,415, forward strand.
CACTGAGTTCAATTCGACCGTACAAAAGGCTCATTGGACCGCGCGTCGTTAATCGGGCGGAGCTCCAGCCACCGTTTTTTCTGTCTTTGCGTGCCTCAACGATCAAACGACCATCTTCGCAGCGGGCATTTTCAAGTCGTTCCGCTGTGTAATACTGAGGCTCATGGTTGCCCCATCCCCAATTTCCGATGTCGTAGGCCCAAATCTTCGGGTCGGGCAGCCCTTCGCTCTCAAACTCATCCGACCAAACTAACACCCAATCCTTTCCAACGAGATTCTGCTTCAGAGTGTACGGCGTCAACTCGTGAGGTTTGATCGAAGTAAAAGTAATCGATTGAATCGATGACGCCCCTCCGTCCGCATGAAGCTTCATCCGGTGCTGTCCTGCCTTCAGTGGCGAACCGTCTTTCCCGACGATTTGAAACGCCTCCTCTGCCGGCGGCACCATCGCGGCAGTAATGTTGTAGTTCCTGCCATCCGTGTTCTCAATGTAGTCCTCTACGTACAGCGTTACGGAATCATCCGCCGCAGCTTTTGAGGCAACATCCACCCGATAGCGCCCCGTCTCAGGAATTTTGACATCAAGGGAGATCCAATTCTCGCCGGGAGCTATCGCCACGTATCCGTTCGCCTTCGACACGCCGTCCGAGGCTGCCATGTAATCCGTCGCCTTGACGATGACTTGTGGTCTGTCTGTGGCCAAAACTTCACTGACCGAAAAGAAGGTTGTCGCGACGATCACCAGCTTCAACAGCGGTACAATGGGCATCTCGATCACTTTCATATTTTGACGGTAAAATCTTCCTCAAGCTGCTCCAAAGATCGACCTTTTGTTTCCGGAATAAACTTCGCGGTAAAGAAGAAGGCAAGTGCGGCAAACAGGCCAAAAATCAAGAAGGTACCTGCCGGGCCGAGCGAAGAAAGTTCCCATGGAAACACCTGTTGGACTCCGTAGCTGACCAGCGAGTTAAAAAACCCGGCCACTGAAATCGCAAGGCCACGAAGTCGATTGGGAAAAATCTCCGAGAACATGGCCCACATCACCGGACCCAGCGAGATTGCGAACGCAGCGATGTAGCCAATAATTGCAGCCAGTACGAGTTCGGCTCGAATGATGAGTCCCTTACTTGTCAGCGTCGACGTATATCCGTCCAACGCAACATGATCGAGATGATTATTTACCGCCTGCATCAATTCGGCACGTGACCCGAATGATTGTTTCTTCAGCGCCCGCAGCGCATTCTTACCCGAAACTGGAAATGTTTCCACAAATGGCTGCTGACCTACCTTACGTGTGATTTCGGCTTCGAAGCTGGCCGAATTCGCGAATGCAGCCGGATCCAATTCATTTACCACTGAATTCAGGTTAGCTGGAATCTGGGTCTCAAAGTCAGTCGTCCCCAAGACCTTCGGCCCCGCCATTTTCGTCGCTTCCGAGACAAAAGCTGCCTCCGATCCGAACGATTTACCAACCATGGGAGCTAACGCATCCACCACTTCGACTGGCATCTCCGAGCTTAGTTTTTTCAATGATTCCTTGGTCAGCTGATAAGTAGCCGTTTGAAAAGCCCAGGCTGTTGTCAATAAGCAGATCGCCATTACCGCAGTGCCCACCAGTAACAAAGGGCGACGCCCAAATCGATCGATGAAATAAATCGCTAGAACGGTAAAACCGAGATTCACCAAACCGATGATGATCGTCTGCAAGAAAGCATTCTCTTGCCGAATGCCGGTCTTTTCGAAGATTGTTGGAGCGTAGAAAAAGATTGCATTGATACCCGTAATTTGCTGAAAGAATCCTAATCCGAGCGCAATGAACATAATGAAGCTCATGCGTCTCGAAAACAGTTCAGCAAGCGATGGCTTTGTGTCGATTTCGGCTGCGAGATGCTGCTTAATTTCCTCCAGCGACTCAGTGGCCTCTTCCAAGCTGACAAACTTTTTCAGTACCACTAACGCTTCATCGTAGCGGCCCCGTTTGGCTAACCACCGAGGACTGCGAGGCACAAAAAAGAGAAAGACAAAATAAAGAACTGCTGGCAACGTCTCAGCGCCCAACATCCAACGCCAACAATTCAGTTTGTCGATCCAATCGGTCCCCCCTGAATCAGCGGCCTTCAAGATGTAGTAATTCGAAAAGAATACTGCCGAAAAACCGATGACAATATTGAGTTGGTTAAATGAGACAAAACGCCCACGCAATTTCGCGGCCGATATTTCGGCAATGTAAACCGGGGCAATCAGTAACGCTAATCCAACGGCTACGCCACCCAACATTCGGGCCACAATAAAGAGACTAAAATCAGTGGCGAGAGCCGAGCTAACCGCTGAGAGCGAATAGAATAGGGCGGCAACCATCAAAACAGGTTTGCGACCAAACCGATCCGCTAGAGGTCCCGCCACAGCATTGCCAAGCATGGCACCAAACGTCAAACAGCCCACGGACCATCCAAGCGCCCAATCACTAAGGAAAAAGAAATCCTTGTAGAAAGGGTTTGCGCCGGACACGACCCCAGCATCAAACCCCATTAAAAACCCGCCGAGAGCGACTACGAGGGAGACCAGACCGGTCTAGATGAGTTTCTGTTTCATGGATTGCTGAATTTACCAACGACCGATCAACTGGTAAAGCGACCCGAGCAAGATTCAACTTGCCAGGCTTTCACAAGGAACTGATACTGAGCGTTGAATTACCAGTGAACCCAACGCAAATTAACCCTGACACCCCGATCCATCGTCAATCTGGTCAAACCTTCGTCGCTGACTCTTTCTCCGCTTCAATTAACCGCTCCATGACGGGTAGCTGTTTAAGCTATTCGAAGCACAACGAACGGCTGATCCCCTATTTTGCCTGCTCTTTTGATCCCGAAAGCATCTGGAACCCGTAACCCCTCATGGAAAGGTGGATTCAGGGAGTGATAAGTCACTCTTCCAAAAAAACTTTTCGTTTTGCTGTGACAAAACGGCCTATCCAACGAATCACAACCCAGAGCACAACACAATCGCCCCCAACGAGTCAGATTCATCGATGAACGGCCCACAACAAAACGATGAGCGTTCCGCGTGCCACACGGTGGATCAATCAACCTTTATCACGCTCATCGACGCACATCGTCGCCTCATTATGAAAGTTTGCTGGGTCTACAGCTCAACAGCGGATGATCGCGATGATTTGCTCCAAGATATCTTGAGTCAACTTTGGGCTAGTTTTGAGAACTACGATGGCGCACGTCCATTTTCAACATGGATGTATCGCGTCGCGCTGAACGTCGCCATTGATTCAGTGCGTCGCAAGGCACGCCGGCGAGAGCAGACGGGGATCGAAGAGATGCCAGAATTTGCGTCTCCTCAAGATGAACCCCACCAAGAACAACTCTTGCACCTTCATGAACTTTTAGATCGCCAAAACGAATCGGACCGCGCCATTCTTTTGCTTTACCTCGAAGGGCAGTCTTACCGAGAGATTGGCGGCATCATAGGCATAACAGAATCGAATGTTGGCACACGGATCAATCGATTGAAACGTTCACTCAAAGAGTCGACTGAATCACGCTAAACGATCAACAGGGAAAATCTATCATGCAATTTGAAGAGCTAGAACAACAATGGAAACAACTCGACAACAAATTCGACCAACTGCTCCGTATTGAGCGCCGAATTCTGGAAGAAGTTGCGAAGAAGCCCGCTCAGAACCGCGTGGCTCGCTTAGCAATCTGGCCATCTCTTGATCTAGTATTCTGCCTTTTGGTTGCTCTTGTCTTTGGCGGAATCCTTGGCGATCATTGGCAAGAAACATCCATTGCTGGACCCGCATTCCTCGTCTTAGCGGCTGCGATCCTACTGCTGATCAGCAGCATCTGGCAGCTGGTGCAGCTTGCATCGATCAATTGGTCTCACACCGTGAAAACAATTCAATGCTCGTTGACTTCACTCCGAATGATGAAGATCCGACAATTCAAATGGATCATTCTGCTCTCTCCTTTGGTTGGTTTTTCGGCATTCCTCGCCGGCCTCCAGTGGGTTAACCATCGGCAGGTCGATCCATTGCTTCCCTTCGAGGCACTTGATCCGATCTGGGTAGTCACCAACTACACATTCGGCCTGGCATTTATTCCCTTGGGTTATCTGGCAAGCCGCTTCGCCGCACGGAGATACCAATCGCGCGATTGGTTCCGATGTTTACTGGACAACGTGTCGGGAATCCATCTTCAACTGACCCAACAAGAATTGCAAGCTTGGCAAGACTTGGCGAATTAGACGGCTTTTGAGACCAGTGAAGCGAACCGTAAAGCGGAGATCTATCCTTAACGGGAATAAGCCTTTTCACAATCGGCGTTAGCCCGCAGAATCGCTGCGCTGTGCGCGGGTCTCCGACCCCGCACTTTTTACGACCGTAGGTCTCCAAGAACCACCAAGCGACTCTTATGCAAGGAGACCTTCGGTCGGCGAGGTCGGGAGACCTGCGTTGAGCGCGGCTTTGCCGCTTGCTGTGAAATGTCCGGAGCTGATCAAGCCCTCACGCACAAACAGCAATTGCTTAGCGTGAAAAACGTAAGCCAATCTGGGCTGTACACTGAATAGGCCTCAGGAGGACACTTCGGGAACAGGGCAACCCGGACGGGCATCCACATATTGCTTTTCGTTGGCTCCCCCGTTGCCTCGGACAAGATAAACAGGGACCCAGTGCGCTTCCGTATCTATGGTCACTGTATTTGCGTTGGCGTAGCGCATCGTGTAGGCGGCCCGACGGCAGCCGCTGGTGTTTGCTTCACTACCGTGCAACACGAAAGAGTCATGGATCGATAAGCTGCCCGCTTTCATTTCCAGAGGGATCGCTTCCGCAGCCATCTTTTCTGTCACCTCGACCGTCAGGCCGAGCAGGTCGTCTTTGCCGGTCTTCACCTTCTCCAGTTCGGGATAACCTGCATGAGTACATGGAATCACCTGCATGCAACCGTTCGACACATCGGTGTCGTCGACAGCCATCCATACGGTTGCCACCTCGGTGCCGGAAACAGAGGGCCAGTAGGTATTGTCCTGATGCCATGTTACTGGAAGCCCTGCTTCGGGGATTTTTACGATCAGATGTGACATGATTAGAATTAAATTGGGCCCTAGCACCGACTCGACGGCATCGAGAACGTGTGGATGCCGGCAAACCTCCATCCAGAACGCATTCTTGGGGTGTGGCTCGGTCATGTATTCCGGACGTGCATCGACTTCCTGGTCAACGCCTTCTTTGAAGACCGTTAGTTTTTCAGGGAGGTTGGCAATGGCATGGTCCAGCTCATTTCGTATCGCGCCAATCTCTTTGACAGTCAGCACGTTCTCGAACAGGCAGTACCCCTCTTTTTGAAAGTTTTTCGTTTGGGTGTTAAGCATGGGTAGATCCTCGAATGCAATGCTTGTCGGCTGGTCGCGGCGGCAGGCGCCGCCGGCTTAATGCCGACCAAGCGATGACAAATATCGCACCAAGTCGACTATTTCTTCGCGGGTCAAGTCCTCAGCGATCCCCGCAGGCATCATCGATATGTCACTGGGAACGATGTCTTCAATGTCTTCCGTTGGAATCATAAGTTCCTTGCCGTTCGCATCCCGAATTCGTACCACTGTGCTGGATTGCTGAGTCATAACGCCAGCAAGTACTCGCCTGTCAATGGTCATCACCAGGACCGTGCCGTACCCCTTTTTTATGGGTCGAGGATCGACTGCAAGAGGTCCGCGACTCGCGCCGAAGCGCCGATGCTGGACAAGTCGGGGCCGATGCCGGCCGGTGAGCCTGCAATCGCATGGCAACCTGTACAGTTGAGATTCTTGCGCTGATAAATCTCCTGGCCTCGGCATGGATCGCCGAGTCTGGCGACATCGCCGATCAGCTGCGATGCTTCGTCAGGCGTTATCCCCACTAGCTCCTTTAGCTCTCCCGACCGGCGAATCGCGGACGCGAGCTCCGGCATTTCTTGACCAGAAAGTCGGACGCGATCTAGCACCAGTCGCGCGATAGGGCTGGGAATACGGGTTCCACGCAGCTCCGCGACCAGCAGCTCCCGGGAATCTTGTTGCGTTAAAACGGCCTCCACGATAAGTGCTGCCAATTCAGGTTGGATCGGGTCGGCAAGCAATCGGGTCGGCCTGCGGAATCGCGCGGGCAGCGGAGCACCGAGCTAAGGCCGCGATCGCTGATGCGCGTACATCATCATTCGACGCTTGCTCGAATATCTGCTGCAAGATCGTGGTGCCTTTGGCCAAATCAACCGCAATCAGAGCGTGGCCAGCTGCGAGTCGTTCTTCCCGCGAGGTTGTCGCCTTGGTCGCGATCTGGCGCAGCGCAGAACTGGCTGCATGAATCCGCCATTTGTCGGCTAACTCCATCGCCAACCCGCGGATTTCCGAATTCTTCGATTCACAAAGACGGCAAACACCCGAGGCATTCTCAGGTACCTCTAGGCGACCTCCAGCTAGCAGAGCCTGAAGGACGTTTGTCACTCCGTCCGCCGGGAGGCGCGGCAGATGGTTGAGGACCGCCTCGCGTTGCGTCGCGTTACCAAACGTGGCAAGAATGCCGAGAGCCGACAACTTCTGTTCGTCCTTAAGCTGCCCGTCGCACAGGAGTACCGCCAAGGGGCCCGTCGCAATCTGTCCGCCCACCGACGCAAACGCGAAAGCCGTTCGTTCAGGTTTGCCCTCGAAAATGTCTTTCCCTGCCTGAAAGTCTGCCAACCACACATCGAGCCGCTCATGGATCGTGCGAAATAGAGCGAACTCAAGGAACTGGTCGATTCTGTGGTCTAAGGCTCGCAGTGCGATGATAACGGCTTCCGCGGTGTGCAGACTACGCAACGCATTGACCGCATCGAGCCGGACTTGTGAGTTGAGATCGTTTACGGCTCGAGCTAGCTTCGCATTAGTACCGTCGATTTCTGCGTGCCAGTCGGACAGCACTCTCACAGCCGCAGCGCGGACTCGGCCGTTGGCGGAGGTTAAACAGATCTCGAGTAACTCCGGGTTTGGGCTGCGCAGGCCTTGGTAAACCCACAGCGCCTCGAGCAGATCATGCTCAGGGCCCAGCTCAACATCCTGTGGCGTACTTTGGCGGTTCGGCAGTCGCGCTGCCGTCCACTCATGCAGCACCGGCAACACGGTCCCCGGTCCGCGCTCGCGTAACAAACGTCGCGCTTGGTCGCGAGCGCGAGTCAACCGTTTGTACTTGTGCCCGTTGAAGCAGAAGGAATTCTGAAAGACACCGCTTTGGGCCAATTTGGGTTGGCCGTCGCGAGATGGACTTTCGCCCGGTTGCCGTAGGCGGTCGGTAACTGCCGGTTGTGTTGAATCGCCAAGTCGAAGTATTGGGTCGTCCGACGATTCCTTCCCTGGTTCATGTAAACCACTGCCAAGTTGTTGTAGGCCGGCGCATGTTCCGGATTGAGCCGTATTGCTTGTTCAGCCGCCTCGATCGCTTCACCATACATCCCCCGTTCGCAGAATGAACCGGCGCGCAGGGACCATGCATCGGCGGCTTCAGAATCCCGCTCCAGCGCCGCGGTACAGTCGGCCAATAGACCATCGTGATTCCCGGCAGCGCGATGGAAGCGGGCTCGGTCGAGATAGAGGCTGACGTCCTCAGGAGCTAACTTGATCGCGCGTCCCAGGTCTTGAATCGCCTGCTCGAGCTGTCGCATGTGAAAGCATGCCAGCGCGCGATACTTGAAACCCTCTACGCTATCGGAGTTCAATTCAATCGCCCGGTTGAATTCGATAATCGCGTCATCGTGTATTCCCGAGTTGATCAGCGTCTTTCCTTGCGTCAACGCTTCCTCTTCCGTGGCAGCCGTGCTTCGCGGGGCGTCGTCGCTGTAACCGGCCAATGGCAGCATCACAGCCGCCCAAACGGCGAATAGTAATAGCGCAAAGGGACGCGCCGCGCTGCAGCGGATTACAATCCGGGGCCGCCACGGTCTGGCGGCGGCGGCTGGCCCCGTCATACCATAATCAACATCCCCGCGTCTCATACGGTTCAGTTTACCTCCCTTGCGGGTCGGGGAAACACAACGCACTCATTCGGATGTGGCCGTCCCGATGACAAGCGACGGAATACGTTCTCAAATGCGCTAGGTGTTGTGGAAGGCCCCGTTGTTACCATATCGAGTGGCAACTTGCTAACGCCGGGCGAACTTCGGTTTTATAAGAAAGGGCTCCTCCAGACACCGCTGTAGTTACGGTCGCCCTCAACGTTTTTGCTTCCACGACGGTGGCCGGAATTGTAAAACGCCACCCAATGCAATTCTTATCGGTGATAAGTATTTGGTTTCCTACGAAACATCTAGACTCGCCGATGGGGAGCGGCTCTGGTCGACTTTCCAGCCATCAACGGGCAAGCGTCCAGCGCTCTGAGCCGCCAATGTGTTTACTGTTCGCCAAGAAGATCGGTTCTTCCTTGCCAATGACCGGGGCGAGTTGATCATGGCGCGGATGGATCCCACCGGGTATCAGGAAATCTGTCGAGCCAAACTGTTTGAACCCACCCATTAAGTCGCCGGCAGGACGTTGGTCTGGTCGCATCTGGCGTTCGCAAATCGCAGTGTTTATCTGCGGAACGATCGCGATATTCGCTGCTACGATCTGGCAAAATAGTAGGCTGCCCGTATTCTTCACACTGTAGACTGACAGACTTGAAAAGGATATTTTAATTGTGCAACGACGGATGAAATTGTATAAGGATGGATGAACCGTGAGTGCACGATGCGATTTGGTAAGCTACTTGGACCAGCGGCCCGCTGATCCGCGTAAATCTATTAACCAGTCGGTCGCGTTAGCTGACCGTAGAGCAGACTCGCCAATACGCGACAGCGAGGAAATCAAAAAGGAACATGACATGAGAATGATCTCGTTCGCCTTGGTGGGAATCCTTATGGTCACAGGGATGACATCCTGCCAAAGACAGCAGAGCGACTCCCAAACCGGCGCAGCGCCAGAGTTGAAACCCATCCCCGACAAGCTGGTGGTCCTAACGTTTGATGACCGGGCGAAAAGCTGGCGCACGTTTGTCGGCCCACTACTGCAAGAGTATGGTTTTGGCGCCACGTTTTATGTGACCAACACGAACGCCGACTGGTTCGGATATCATGAAGACCCGAAATATTGGATTTCATGGGAAGAACTGCGCGAACTGAATGAAATGGGTTTTGAACTGGGGAATCATTCCGAGACTCATGCTCACTTTACGTCCTTATCCGTCGACGAGATCGTGGCCCAGGAACTCGAGCCGATAGAAATCGCGTTCAAAAAGGAAGGGCTTCCCCAGCCAGTCAGCTGCGCCTATCCGGCTGGCAGTCATGACATCAGATGCGTAAAGGCCTTGGAACGCAAGGGTTATCTTTTTGGTCGCCGAGCTTTTTCTCCCGAGTATCCCGGTTCTCTCGAGGACTACATCGGCCCGGTCTACGACCCGCTGGAGGACCATCCCTACCTGATTCCGGCCGCGTTTGTGTGGGGTTCGGCCTTTGATGAGAATTCCACCAGCGCCAAAGAGATCTACGGACACGGGTCCCAACAAGGGGCGACAGTGGAAGATTTTGCAAGTGCGGTCGATCGGGCCAAGGATGGGAAAATTGCCGTGGTGGTTTTCCACGGCGTACCGGACTATTACGCCCACGCCTCGACCGCTCCCGAAGATTTCACGCGCTGCATGGACTATCTGCGCGATGGCGGTTTCAAGGTCATCGCGCTGCGCGATCTGGTCGACTACGTGGACCCGGCGCGAAAGCCTGCCGATCCTTACGCCCCGATTCAAAGGCGGATCGAACGCATGGCGGCCGCGGAGCAAGAATAACCGGTCGAAAGCGAAACGGAAGTTCGGCACAATCGCAGTTTCATTCGGGTGACAGCAATTTGGCGTTCAGGTTTTTAGGGAGACGCTGGAATGACGGGTCGCATCTTCGTGGTCGGTTGGCTGCTGTTTCTTATTCCTAACCGTGGGCTTGGGGAAGAAGTGAAGTTCCGTCTCGCGGGCGATTGGGAAGTGCATGTCAGCCGAATGACCGAGACGGGCCAGGAACGTTCGACGAAATTGTTTGTCGATCGTTCCCAAGCCGTTGACGTGCGGAACGAACGCCACCCGTCCCTGCCGTTGTACAACGCCCGAACCGCGGTTTGGCTAAAAGGAATCAGGCTCGAAAAGATACGAGCGCAGGAGGTGACGACTCCGTATTTATTGGAGCCGGCGAGCGTGACGTTGCGATCGGGCTCCGGTCCGGATTCAGCAACTTTTCTACGCGAAAGAGACTTCGAGTTGGACGACGATTGGGGCACCGTAGGACGGTTGCCCGAGGGGCGGATCGAAGAAGGCCAGCCAGTTTTCATCAGTTATCGCTATGTGCCGTTGCGGCTTGATTCGATCGTGCTTTCCCAAGAGGGAGACATCGAGCTGCGCCGCGGAATACCGCGAGCCGCCGCTCCTCACCCACCCGCCATCGTCCAAGGGGAACGTCGCTTGGCGAATATCTGGCTTCCCGGGAGGATTGGCAAGCTTGCCCCGGAACATCTCTTTCCGGTGTTGGAGCGATCGTATCCGGAACCGCCCAAGCCCTCGCCCACGGTGGCCAAACAATTGTTACCGAGAACGCTCGAAAAGCTGTCATCGGGGGAGGAACTGCGAATTCTGGCCTGGGGAGACAGCGTGACCGACGGATCCTACGTGTCGGAACATGAACGCTGGCAGGTACAGTTTGTTGCCGGTCTCAAGAAACGGTACACCAACGCCAACATCATGCTCGTCACGGAAGCATGGGGAGGTCGCAACACGAGCCGGTATCTCGCGGAGCCGCCCGGCAGCGAACACAACTTCCGCGAAAAGGTGCTGGGAGCCAAGCCTGACCTGGTCGTGTCCGAATTCGTCAACGACGCGGGCCTCAATCCGCAGCAAGTAGAACAACTCTACGCCGGCGTGCTCTCCGATTTTCGCGCCATCAACGCGGAGTGGATTATTCTCACGCCGCACTACGTACGTCCGGATTGGATGGGACTGACGGGAGAGCGCGAGGTCGATGTGGATCCTCGCCCCTACACAATCGGATTACGACAATTCAGTCAGAAACACCGCGTCGCTTTAGCGGATGCCTCTCTGCGTTACGGGCGGTTGTGGCGGCAGGGGATTCCGTACAGCACGCTGATGCTGAACTCGATCAACCATCCCGACGCGCGGGGCATGGCTATCTTTGCCGATGCGTTGATGCAGTTGTTTCCTTGAATTGCCGCCTGTTTACGGAATCCTTATCCGGCTACTTTCCCAAGTCCGACGGGCCCTTCATTCACTGGGGGCAAGAACGCGGATACCGACGACTTGCTGGTGATAGTCCAAAATAAGTCTCCGTGAAAGACTGCCCTCAGCAGAAGAGAGGACGGTTCCAGCTTCGCTAGTTCTGGGCCTACATGGAGCATTGCGGACTACGTCAGTTGATAGACGCGCAACGCGTTGTCGTGGAAGAGACGGCGCTGATCCGCTTCCGAGCGATCGCCGACGACGGTCTGGACCGCGTCGAACCAACGGCGGTACGAGCCTTTGAGTGTGCAGACCGGCCAGTCGCTTCCAAACATCACTCGATCCGTACCAAAGACTTCCCAGAGGTGGTTGATCACTGGCGCGAGATCCTCCGGTTTCCAACTCTCATCCTTCACGTTAGACAATAGGCCAGAGATCTTGACGACGACGTTTTCGTGTTTAGCGATCACCCCAACATCCCTCCGCCATGTCGAAATATCTTCAGATTTCATGTCTGGGTTGCCGCAGTGATCGATAATAAACCGCGTGGCGGGGCAAGCTTTGATCAGTTTCGCCGCGGCCGGCAAACCACTCGACTGAATCTCAATATCGAAACGCATTCCTAAGTCACCCAGCAATCGAATCCCTTGGAGATATTGGCGGCCCAAAAAATAGTCTGGATCTTTGCCCCATAAGATGTCGCGAACTCCCTTGATGTATGGGCTTTTGGCAAACCGTTGGACGTACGGTTCGAAGAGATCCGTGCTGGGCCTTCCAGAGATGACTGCCGCGACGACACGATTGTCAGTTTGCTTGCAAAGTTCAATGACGTACTCGGCCTCGGCACTCTGCTGCTCAACCGGGACGTCCACCTCCATGTAGACCGTCTTAACGACGTCGAGTCCCTCGGTGGCTTTTGCGTAGTCTTTGAGTAGGAAGTTGCGGGCCAATGGCCGGTATTCTTCGTTCGCCTGCCAGGCTAGTTTGAATTTACTTAAGTCCCAAATATGTTGGTGGGTGTCGACGATGGGAATTGCATTTCTCCGTTCCGGTCTAGGGGCACAGTCCGCGCTTTGAGAAAATCGGAGCAACGACGCGCCAGCCACCGTTGCCGTCGTGAGAAAACAGCGCCGATCGACTTTTCGTTTCATGTTGTCCTCTACATAAAATGCGGGTTAGGATTCGAGATAATCTTACAGCGCCGCCCGCTTACGGTCCGATCCGGATCTCGGCGAGCAGCTCGTTGCACCGCTCTCGGAGACGCCGAAGCTGGTCTGCATTTTGCGGAACGTCTGCTACGCTCTGTGTTTCCAGCGGGTCGTTCGCCAGGTCGAACAGCTCTTCGTACACTGGCTGTTGTTCAAAGTAGCGAATATATTTCCACTGCTCGGTCCGTACGCCTTCACTCTTGGGAATCTTTAGCTGAGGCATCGTTAAGAGGTGTTCGCAAAAGAAATCCGTGCGCCACGGAGGTGACTTTCCTTCAATCAATGGAACCAAACTACGCCCCTGAATCATCGCAGGCACATCCAGGCCAGCAAGTTCTAGGATGGTCGGCGAGACATCAATATTCAACACGAATTGGCTGGCAGTGACCCCGTGGCGTTCGCTCGATTGTCGCGGGTCGGCGATGATCATTGGCACGCGAATAGAGTCCTCGTACAACAGCCAACAATCGCTCAAACCTCGCTCGCCAAAAAACATACCGTTGTCGCTCATGAAGATGACGACCGTGTTTTCGGCAATGCCCAAGCGATGAAGTTCCTCCGACAAACGGCCGATGACAGCGTCCACGCCGCTAACCATGCGGTACATGCCTTTCAACATCCGCTGAAACTTTTCGGGCGTATCAAATCGCTTTGCCCACCGACCGCGACCTTCTGAAGTCTGCAAGAAGTCAGGCAGCGCCTCAAAGTGCTTGAGTTCGGCCAATTCAGGTACTGGCACAGTGACATCTCGGTAAAGATGGTCGACGCCCGGCGGCCAGATGTATTGCTGCGGGTCGTTGTCCTGTGCATGGGGCGCGTTGAAACTGATCGACAGGCAGAAAGGCTGATCTGGATGTCGATCATGATGGTCACGTAAAAAGCGGAGCGTCTTTTCACCCGTAACATCGGTTAGGTGTTTTCTCGTGCCATTCGGCTGGTCAACGAAGTACCCATTCGGCCCGCTGACTCCCCAATGCTCAAAGTTATCAAAGTGGTCGAACATAGCGATGAGCGTTTCCGCCTCGTTTTCAACCAACAGCCGACCATGCGATTCGATTCCGAATTTACCAATAAACGCCGTGCGATATCCGCTTGCACGCAACAACGCCGGGTAGCTAATTGCGGTGAATTCAGCGCCTAGTGGCGGCTTGAGGAACGTGAAGCCATGCCGGCGTTCGAAAAGTCCGGTGAGGATGGATGCCCGACTTGCGGCACAGATGGGAGTGGTTACAAACGCATTTGTGAACCGCACGCCTTCCTTTGCGAGCCGATCCATGTTTGGCGTGTGGATAATCGCATTCGGTGCGCAGCCCAACGCGTGCCACGGCTGGTTATCCGTAAGTAAGAACAAGATGTTTGGCCGCTCATCCTGGGCGGCATTCAGCGACGCCGTTGTGAAGAAAAACCACAGTGCGCCGACGAAGAGACTTCGCAGGCAACTCATACATTGGCTTTCTATAGAAAATTCTGAAATTGGGATGTAAGCAGAGCGGCGTCAAGTCGAAAAGTAGGATGGCATTCCAAAGCCCTCCATCGAAGGGCCTGGAAGCCCATCGTACGCGTCGCATATCATCTGCCGCTCGCCTTACGTATGTCGATCCTACTCTTTTGTGATCGTCTAATCAAGTTTGAGCAGGAGTCGAACGACCGTCGTCAATGTGGCGAGCGTTTGCAGTTTGTCGTCATCGCCGACTGTAGCACCATAGACTGTCTTGGCATCAAGCGACCGTTCGTCAATTCGCCGACGTTGACGCTGGTGAAACTGGACCAGGGTTGTCAACTCCGAATCAGTGGGCGGCCGTGACAGTGTAAGCCGAAAACCCGTGGCAAACGCGCCCTGTCACGCCCTCGGATGCCTCCCGCAGGACACGTCGCGCCAACACCCCCGATGCTTCGACGACCACCAGATCATCGAGTTGGGCGAGTGCCTGTAGCGGTGTGTTGGAGCGGCGTCGGGATCGCAGGTGGTCACGGTGACCTGGCCGTCGGAAGGCGCGACGTATTCGAACCCGACATCGTTGTGCATGATCCCCATCAGTTCGCACTCTGAATAGAGGTCGTACCCGCTGGAGATCAGGTCGGTCGTCTGGTACGGCGTGCTGTTGGTTTGGATGACGATCGGCTCTTCGCAACAGTCACCGGTCATGCCGGTGGAAGGGAAGGTCAATGCAAGCACGATGAGTGTCGTCATGTTGTCGAGTCTACCGGTATTGAATACGGATTGAACAGTGCGGTGTGATCTTGACGCCAGTTGACTGGGGTCGATCAACGGCGCACGCAAGAAACGACCTCGTGTCACGAGCTTTCGAGGCCTAGCAGGACCCTGAAATCGATGATTCGTCGTATTTTCATTTTTTGGGGTATATCGCTGGATTCAACGGCCGCACAAACCCAATATGTTTCCGGTTTACTTTGCTTGGCTTCGAGTTCGACGATTCAGATTTACAACTTAAGAACACGGGTGACGATATGGACGACGATCAGACCTCCTCAGGGTCTCGTGACAATGGCGACAAGAACAATTTGATGCCTGAGTACTAAGATTTGGAGAAACTGCTTCATGCACTTCAGAGATCGAATCACATGACACGAACGCTGGTGGGTCACGGCCGAATCCTAATATTGATTCTTCTCGGCATTGCCTTCTTGCTGTTCTTGTTGGTCTTTATGACCTCCGTAGGTCAGCGAGTCGGCGGCTTTTGAGCATCGGTGTGCACGAGCATCATGGGCGATCGGTCCATTTCGATGGCACGAGTGTACCGGTAGAGCCATTGGCTCCACGCAGGCTCTTGTCTGGCAGTCGGGGTCGGCGGATCGAGGGGTCTCGACGTTGCCACCTCGTCAGTGGCTGCTGTCCTTGTCCGAAAGCGATACGGGCTTGAGCAGGTCATCAGGAACCAACCCGGTGAATGCCTCGGCAAACCTGAAGAGTCGTTCATCGAAACTGCGCGGATTGGCCGCGAAGAACGTGGAATGGCTGTCCAACAGTCTGCGCTGGATGATCATCAGGCCGCTCGTGAACTCCATCAGGAGCTCCTCGTCCTTTAACATCATGAACCCAAGTGTCTCCTGATTGAGGCGGTCGTACGCAGCCTTGGGGTCTCGTGCCTTCACGGTCCACTTCTGGTTGAAGTCCGTCGACTCGAAGCGAACGGTCTGCAGTTTGCCGGGCAACTTGATTTGGTCCGTCAGTGTTCGGGCATGGATCGTCATCTCGGGACATTCGTTTTCGGTCTCGACCAGCAGGTAGATGCTGATACCTGACTTCGCCTTGTTTGAATACTTCGAATCGTGCTTCAAATCGAGATGGGGACACTGGTGGCCGTGTGGATGCAGGAACAGCAACCATCCCGGTTCCGCGTTAGGAGATTGCTCTTGTGGGCATGAGACCAGTAGATGTTGGAGTGTTTGAGCTGGTCCTGGTTGTGAAGTCCCAGCCGTGGTCTTGCGCCCACTTCACCCATTCCAGCCTCTTCTTGCCAAGCCCGAGACCGGTAAAGTATCCGAGAAACGAGCCACCGGGTACGCCTAGGACCAGGCTCACCACCATGGCCGTCTTTGGTCTCATGTGATTTGACAGGCACAGCAGGAAGAAGACCGGCGTGCAGATCAGGGCTCCGATGATGATCGCGGGAATCAGCCTGGCGTGGAATCCTCCGGTCCGCGTCCAGTCGTACTGTTTCTCCGTGTCAGTCATCGATGTTCACTTGTATCCTGTCTTTCTTCCGGTTGATTCGTTGCATGGCAGGAGCTTCTACAGACGCGATTGGCTGCTCGCTCCGTAGCTTGCACCGAGGATATTGGTCGAGGAGCCAAGATGCTACGTTACCGGCTGGAATGGTGAGTGCGTTTAAGGCCAGTCCAGTGGTTGGTTGCTGCTTCGCAATTGGCTGCATTATTCCGCACCTTTCAGTCGACCAGCCAAATGGGCAAAGCTTAGCGGGTGAAGCTCCTGCGATGGTCGAGTTTGCTCGAGATACCGGCGGCATTCACAGCGAGGCCATTCATCAGAGGATTCCCGTCGCCCCGTCAAGAATTCTCGGCTTCACTGTTTCTTTTTTTCGAGCTCTTTCCCGATTAAATCACTGAGACCTGCACCGCGCAAATTCTGGGCGGTCGCAAGGATTTTGCCGCTGTCACCGTCGACCAATAACACAAACGGTATACCACTCACATCGTATTGATTGCCAATCGTCGTGCTCCAACCTTTCCCTTCGTAGATCTGCTTCCAAGGCAACTCTTTCTCAACGAGAAATTCCTTCAGCGATTCCTCCATCCCCTCGCTGTCGAAACTCACGCCTAGGATTTGAAAACCATCGTCGTGATGCGCTTCGTAGGCAGCCTTCATGTGAGGAATCTCACCGATACACGGGGCACACCAGGTTGCCCACATATCCAACATCACAATTTTGCCAGCATAGTCATCAGGAAAATTGACCTTCTCGCCATCCATTGTCGTTGCCGAAAACTTTAATGCCGGTTTCCCAACACGCAAATCTGGAGGTAATGGCAACTGTGGTAGATCTTCTGTGGCCTTCGCAAGTTTCAGCTTGGCACCCTCGATAGAGATCACGTAGGTCGTGCCGGTAAAGTTAAAGGGCTTGCCAATGGAAACCACTTCATAATTACGACTAATTCGACCGTCACCGTTTCGATCTATCGGTAACCTTGTGTTTTCAGTTGGGGCTCCCGCTAAAAAGGTACGAAACTCTTTTTCATCAATATTCATGGCGTATTGATAGCCATAGTCCTTGTAGAACATCAGCGAATTCTTCAAGGCCGCCCTTCGAGGATCTTCCGGATCGAAGCGATACAATCCAATCGAGCCAACTTGGCCATCCGCCAGTTCAACTTTTCCCGCACCACTGTGAACCGTTAAACCACCTCGCTTTACACCCATCCATGCCACTTCTGGGTCATTCGTCAGATCGCCATCACCATTGGTATCGATGAAGAGCTTCGAGTCACCTTCTTCGGGTTCGTCCAGAATAAAAACCCACTCTTTGCCATCAATCTCGATCTTTCCGTATTTCGGATTCCCCAACTCCTTCGGAGCAACTTGCACCACATCGGCTTCAAGATTCATTTCCGCCTGAAGCGGCCGATATCCGCCCGTTTTCGCGGTGAGCCCACTGCCGACAAATTCTTCCTGAATTTCCTGAGCCTTCGCATGGTTTGCCAAGACGACCAAAAGGGGCAACATGGTGAGAAACGTAATTCCCCGAAAACATCGCAAGAAAAGAGAACACATAAACAATCATCCTCGCTTGAAAGTTGGTGTCGTTTGGCCTCATCGTTGCTCAGTGCGTCATGAGCCAGCCCTCGATTTTAATACTCTCTGGCTTTGGTTGCCATTGTCGAAACAACTTTTTGTCCGTTGATCGATTTCGAAGATGCCCCCGAATAAGAAGGCTGAATCCCAGGTTTGTTTGCGCAGAACTCGCCTCTCAAATCACCAGATCGGCGATTTAAGATCAATTTCCTCGCTGTAATCGGAACGAGTCGACTAGGGTCGCGGCATTGGCCTCCACCATGAAACGGCAACGCCACACCCGAAGCCTGACAGGTCGAGTTGCTTCGAACCCGCAAACTTCACTCCCGTCAATTCTCGATCTCTTTGACATTTCCGTTTCGCGTAGATCGTAAAACGGTAGAACTTCAGGTTAGATGAAACACATCATCTCGATATTGCTCATCGCCACGTTAATCGGAGTGGCGCCTGCTGAGGATTGGCTCATGTGGCGAAAGGACGCCGGTCGAACGGACGCAACCTCATCCGAGCTGCCGAATCCCCTACAGCTGCAATGGGTTCGCACCCTGCCTACGATCACACCGGCGCTCAAGAATCCGCGTTTACATTTTGACGCCGGCTACGAAACCGGTTGTTGCAGAAGGTCTTCTATTACTATCATCTTCTTGCACTGACTCACTAACCGCTTACGACATCAAAACTGGCAGCCAACTCTGGGAATGTCGCGCCAACGGCCCCTTGCAATTCACTCCCGCGATCTCGGACCAATCGGTCTGTTTAGGATCGGATAATGGTGTTCTTTATTGCGGCAAGCTGCAAACCGACGAACTGATTTGGAAACTACGTTCGGTCCCCAGCCAACGTCTTGTGTTAGGCAACCGCCGACTGATCTCGATGTGGCCGGTCCGAGGCGGCCAACTGGTGGCCGAAGGCAACGTCTATTTCGCGACAGGAACCGGGCCCTTCGAAGGAATTTTTGTCTACGCCGTGGAGATCGCGTTGGGAAAACTTATTTAGCGCAACGACCGACTCCGCTATCTATTCGGTCAACAACGCCACCCTCGGAAAGCCATCGGAGGACTCACTCCCCAAGGCTATTTACTGATTAACGATAACACGCTAATTGTCTCGTAATCAGCGGCTTATCCTGCGCGGCTAGATCGGGAGACCGGCGCACTTATCGAGTTCGAGCTACCGTCGCCAAACCGATTTCCCGGCATTTGGTTTGCGAGTATGGATCCCACAAAAGCAAAGGCAATTCGACGCGGCAAATCAACCTTTGATGATGTGGTGAATCGCCAACTCCACGAAGATCGCATGCACAAGGGCCTAGGTAACTCGGCAACGAGTCGCAAGATCACCAACAAAGACAATCCGACAACTTTCAATCATCCCTTGCCGGGCGTTTCGGGAACCATCCATTCGCTGATCGTTGTCGACCAATATGTGATCGCGACGACCCGAGAGAGAAAAGTCTACTGTTTTTCGGCACCCGATCAGAAACCGTCTCCAATCGTGCAGCATTGGCCACCTCCCGGCAAAGACTCTTACCCACAATCCAACGTCCCAACGACGTGCGAACGTCGTCCATCGCCTTGCCGACACCAAGTTTGACTTGGCATTTGTGCTCGGCTTACAAGAGGAATCACTGGTCAAAGCACTGCACAACCTGACGAATTATCAGGATTGTGACAATCGTTGACAACGAAACTCGTGTTCGGAACTCAGGCAACAACTTGAAGATGCGGGGCTTGATACCGCGTGTGGCCGTGCTGCACCGCAACTTACAGACACTCGAACTTCCACCTTACATTGCTAGTCTGATCACCAATGAATCGGCAGCAACTCTAGAAATCTCGTCAAAGCGACTCCAAACCCTGCGTCCTTTTGCTGGTACCGTGTTATTCGACCGAAGCTCACAGAGGATCGCCAACGACGTCTTCGCGCAAATATCGCCAGGTAACGTTCGAACAAACGATTGATGATGACCAGACAATCATCAAACGTACTGGAGCCCTTCCGGGTTCCACCGACTATCTCGGCGGCTGGACCGATAGCCGCGATCCATTGGTCCGCTTCCCTTGGGGCGTTCTGTGGTTGGGTGACGCAGTCGCCCACTTCAAACGCTTACCCTCGCCGCAATTTCGGGCTGGCATCATGGTCTCAAAACCCAAGGACTGAAAGAAACCTCTTCTCAAGGGAAACAACTCGATCGACTCCCCTCTGCGTCGCCTGTGTTTTCGAACATTTACACAGGTCGAGTTCCGGGCAAAGAAGAACAACCTCGGCTAAATACCAGCATACATCAGTCCCAAGCCGACCCCATGGAATCACGTCAATACCGACCACCCCGCCAAAAACATGCCTGGAAGCCCACACACCCCCTAGCCGGGGAGCGCACAAATCCACTCACGGGCGCAATCGGACTCTGAACATTCCCCAAAAGCGACGGTTGCGATGGAGGCGTCGACTAAGGCGACTTCTTCATCCTCCGCAGGGGAACGCCTGCCTTTTATGACAAAACGCAGGAAAGTGGTACCGTCTTCTTGAGCGGACCGCGCAGTGGATGCACCAATCGCGTCATTCCAGCTGGAGGTTTGCTTTATGTCCCCAATTTTTACGATGGCTGTACATGTCGCTATCCACTCCCCACTGCTGTGTCACTTGTGGGGATGCCAGAAAGCGATGAACAATGGTCATCATGAGAAAGCAGCCAGCTCGACCCCGGCTCAGTGCAACGCATTGGCCTCAACTTTGGAGCATCGAGAGATCGCATCCCACGAGCCGGCACGTGATGGCTTGATTACCCTTCCGTCGGCGGTCCCTCGCCGACATTGAAGATCACGTAATCGCCACGAGCGCCGATCTACCGTTATCATCACAGCCTGTGAATGACCAGCAGTGAGGAAATGCCCTGGGTCTCCGGATCGATCGTGGAAGGTCGAACAAAAATTCGACTGCACGAAATTTATCCAGGCGTTACAAGATACGACTATGCTTCGCCGAACCTGACGCAATTTCTGTCTGCGATCGCGTGCAAGACATTTCAGTTCAAGGCAAAAACATCATTGACAACCTCGACATTTACGCTGAGTCCGGTGGGATGCTGCGTGGGCTGGTCCGCACTATTCACGATGTCCCGCTTGAGAACGTACTGCAATTGCACCTTCGCGCATCGAAGGGTAAGCCCCTGCTGCGCGGTATCGAGGTGGTGCGAACGGAATAAGCGATTGTTCCATCGCCTTTCCATCGAAGACCTGCCTGCTGAAAGACCTTCTATCTCTGGCTTAAAAAAAACACTTGCGAAAACGTCCGAATCTTTTGATGATGGGCAGCAGCCCCGATCTTCAAAACAAGGGAAACCGATTCATGCCGAAACGCATCCCCCCTTCCGGCCAACACCGCAACAGCATTATCTCGCGACGCGAATTGCTTCAAGCTGGCTCAGTCACTGCAGCTGCCACGTCTACCGCTCCGCTTTTCCTTCATGCTTCTGATAAGTCTGGTTCAAAGAAACCGATTATTGGCCACGGCGAGCACACCTATGAATGCGAACACGATTGGGGAGCGGAATCACTAACGAGAGGCCAACATTACGGAGGTGCTTCACACGGCACTGCGGTGGACTCAGAGGGTCGCGTCTACATCACGCACCGCGGTGCCCCAGGCTCGTTATTCGTGTTCGACGCGGACGGCCAATTTATCCGTTCGATGGGCCATTTCCATCACGCGGGCGGCGCCGCCCAATCGAGTGGACATGGAATTGACATTCGCAAGGAAGACGGCGAAGAGTTTGTCTATCTGGCTGCCGCTGACAAAGCAATGGATTTTGCAAAAATGACTTTGAACGGCGAAGTCGTCTGGCGGAAAGGGCGAAAAGCAATTCACGCCGATAGCGGCATGTACACCCAAGGCACCGCTTATCGCCCAACGAACATCAGCTTTTCCCCCGATGGCGGCTATTTCCTCGGGGACGGTTACGGCAGCAACTACATTTTCCAGTATGACAAAAACGGTAACTACCTTCGCACCCTTGGCGGTCCTGGCAATCAAAATGGACGGTTCAAAACGCCCCATGGGCAATGGCTGGACAACCGCGATGGAACGCCCAAATTAGTGGTGGCAGATCGTGCAAACAAACGTTTGCAATGGTTCGACATGGAGGGCAATCACCTGAAGACGCTGGGCGGATTCTTATTCCCCGCCGACATCGACATTCAGGGAAAAATTCTCATGGTTCCCGATCTCCATTGCCGCATTACTTTACTCGATGAAAACAACCAGGTTATCGTGCAACTTGGCGAAGACCCCAAATGGCGAACCAGAGCGTTAGACGGCTTCAAAATGCGGACAAAACGAGCGGAATGGCTACCGGGGAAGTTCGTCCATCCTCATGACGCTTGTTTTGATGAGCACGGAAATATCTTCGTGGCCGAATGGGTCGAAACGGGACGTGTCAGTAAATTACGTAAGGTGTCCTAATCGAAGTGCAGGAGTTGAAGCATCGTGGTTAAACGCCGGACTTGCGACTTCACAAAGCTATTGGTAGCGAGAGATTCGGCCAGTTTCTCACCCAGGATTTTCTCACGCGTACAAAGAACGAATCCGGCTCGCCATTCAAAGCGGCAGGACCACTGATTCAACCTGAGATTCAGGAAGCCAACCCGCCTGCCCACCAGAAAGTTCAACACGAACCCAATCGTTCCTTCGATCGACAATCGTTGCTTCCATTCCTTCGGCAGCTTGTATTTTGGCAACCTTGGGAAATTCCAACCCGTCACCCGTACGTAAATGGGCTTCTTCAGCAACGACAATTGCAAGCGGCTGCTCTATCCCGTCGGACCAATACAATCCAATACCACAAATCAATAGCAGCAAAAAGGGAACCGCTGCCCACTGCGCAACGGGAAACTGAAACCGAAGTGTCCAGAACACCATGAAAGTCCAAAATACCACTGACGAAACGGCAAATACCGTTTGAAGCCAGCCACGATTAGCCGCCGCAGTTTGGGCCATCTTCTGAAAAGCCCTGGAACCACTGGTCAACTTCGACGCCGCAGCTTTCTCATCGTCATTCGCTTCCTTCCCCGCGTGCTCATTCGCAAAGCGAAGATTAGCGATCGCCTGCCCATTGCCTGGATCAAGTCTCAAGACACGATGGTAATTGCAGATGGCATAACCACATTCTCCACTGCGAAGGTAGGAGTTTGCCAAATTCAAGAATAGTTCGCTGTTCTGGATTCCTTGATCCACGAGGAGTTGATATTTCCGGGATGCAGTGTCGAAAAGCTCCAGTGCCTCCGCCTGGTCGGTTGAAGCGACAGCTTCGGCTGCACGATAGGCAGCATTAGCTTCTGACAAAACCGTCTTCCGTTGAGACTCGCTAAGTTCGGGTAGCGACCGCTGACTCTCGCCACCCTCGACCCAAGATGGAGTCATCAAAACGGCTAGCAACATCAGACTGGCTACGGTCGTCCGCCCGACTGAACGGGGAGCGATCATCTTTGCCGATTTCTTCGATCGCCGAATGTTCCTTTTCGATACGTGCGTCATCGCTGAGTCAAGTAGATCAACTAATGAACAAGCCGGTTGCTTTGAACCCGACGTCGCTGCCAGACCCTCGTATCGAGAAGAGTGAGAAACTGTTTCTGCAGAATCCCTTGGAGCTGATTGAAATCGACTGAGTCGATCCAAAAATGACTCCAACTGATTGGCTTCCGCGAATAAACCGAGCACTCTCAACACACCCACCGCTTGTCGATCGGATCCCACCTTTTCACCCGATTTATCGGCTACAAAGTTCACCAGCGACTGCACAACCGCTGCATCCGTGTCCGCTGCATTGATCCGTTTCAACGCGAGGGTTTTCGCGAATCGACTTCGCGGCAGACGCACCCCGTAGCCCAGAGCCATTCGACCGGCTGCGATCAGCAGCCAAACAACGGCGGGCAGAATAGCGAAATACTTCCAGGTCGAGCGACTCGGTACTGACATCGAATTCAATAGCATCCCTGAATCGTTGTTGGTAAAGTCAGGAGTCGCATCTAACGAAGACGTCGAAGCCTGATCGTCTCCGCTGGGACTGGAGTTACTGATAATCGAATCCATGGCCAACATCTCGGACTCGTTAACGGTGATCGGAATCGCTTCGGTATAAACCGTCTCATACTGTTCCTTGTCCGGGTCAAAGAAACTGAATGGAATGGGCGGAACTTCCGAGACGCCAGCCCTACGGGGCCGGATAGTGGTCACAAATACCTTCGTATTGTCCTGCACAAACCCTCCCGGAGACTGATCCATCACTTTAAAATCGTTTGTAAAGATTGGCATTTCATAGAGCGGAGGTGCTTGCACCAATTCCATCGGTCCATCGCCCAACACACCGATTCTTAATGTAATTGGGTCTCCGGCCGCAACCACGCTCGGTTCCGCTTCGGCAACGATTCGATACCTTCCCACGGCCCCTCGATAGTCGGTCGGTCGATCCGCTGTAGGCACCGCCACCACCTCGGTTGCATTGACGGTAGCTTCCGCCACAATCGGCCTCGCATCTGCAACACGTAATCGGCTCCCAAAAGGCGAAGAGCCAAAAAAATCATCTGCGAACATGGATCCGAATGGATCACGAGATCGCCCCAGCGATACCGGATAATTAACCACGATCTGAACGTCATTGCCGTCAATCTTACCTGGTCGCGTCGGATAGACAGTGGCGTCAATTTCATACAGAAAATAACTACGCTCATCGCCATTTCCATCATCACGCAAGACTTCAACCCCCCGAGGTCGTTCTTGGTTCTCAGCCATTTCCTGCAGCCGATCGGCAAACTTCCCCCAGGCCGTTGATTCCGATAGCATTTGCCACATCTGCCCTTCGTTTAATTCGATCTTGCTCTTACGATCACGAAATGGCTTCAGCCAAATCTTGAGTTTTAGATCGAGAGGCTGACCAACATAAACTTTCTCTTGGCTGCCCTCGATTTCAACAAACAGCAAATCTCCCGTCTCGCTCTTCGTGGCCACAAAACTTATCGGTTTTGTTTCTTCTGTCTTCCCATCGACCCTAATTACCAAGGACGGAACCTCAAAACGCCCAGCACGGCGTGGTGTAATTACAAACTGCGCCGTCACGCTTCGACTCTCACTGCGACGTCCATTAATAATTGTGATCTGGGACGATTGAGCCGGAACACCCGCCGAACGTACGTCACATCCATCAATCTCTGGATCTTCGGGTATTACGTAGTCGCGAGCATTGGCGATCTGCACCTGCAAGACGAAGGGCACACCAACGTAGGCCTCGCGAGTCGAAAGCCGCGCCGAAACTCGTTGTGCGTGAACCGATAACGGTACCACACAACCAATCAACACAAATGCGAGCAGGGATGTTATTAGGTTTCGTTTCATCATTCGTTTCACCGGTTCACACAATTACCAATCTTTGTCCACTTGCACGCGACGGGAACGCTGACGTTGCTGCTGTTGCAAACGACGCAACATGTCACGATCACGTACTGACTGAAGTAACTTCAACGCCTCTTCACGACTAATGAGATCATCTGCATTGGTTGGAACGGCCATAGCCTGACGATCCTGATCCAAGGGTTTCTTTTCCTGATTCGTTGCAGAGAGTTGCCCGGAGGGTGGCATTTCCTGCTTATCCTCTTCTTTCTGCAATTCCTCCAAATCGCGGTCTGATTCTGTACCGGCTGTTTTCGGGGGCGACTTAAGGTCTGCCTGTGGGTATTCGTGATCCTCCGAACCCTCCTTGGAAGAGTCGGATTCCGATTCGTCCTGTTCAGTCGATTCACCCTCATCCTGCTTGGCCTGCTCGTCTTTAGTATTCCCCTGGGAATTCTCGCTGCTGTTTTGTTGGTCCTGTTGCTGTTGATCCTGCTGTTGTTGATCCTGCTGTTGTTGATCCTGCTGCTGTTGATCCTGCTGCTGTTGATTCTGCTGCTGTTGATCCTGCTGCTGCTGATCCTGCTGCTGTTGATCCTGCTGCTGTTGATCCTGCTGCTGTTGATCCTGCTGCTGTTGATCCTGCTGCTGTTGATCCTGCTGCTGTTGATCCTGCTGCTGTTGATCCTGCTGCTGTTGATCCTGCT